>CAYGKB010000006.1:0-24441 GCA_964350425.1 uncultured Chromatiaceae bacterium
TGCCGGTGGCATAGGCTACCAGCCTTGCCATGGCCGCATCGCCGACAGGCACCACTGCGCAGCGTCCGACACCCGGTTGTGCCGCCAGCACGGCTTCGATTTCGCCCGGCTCCACCCGGTGTCCCCGCACTTTTAGCTGCGCGTCACTGCGGCCGAGAAACACCAGACCCTGACCGTGCACATAACGCGCCCGGTCGCCGGTGCGATACATTCGCTGGCGGCTGCCGTCGGGCAAAATGACGGACACAAACTTTTCCGCGCTAAGTGCGGGGCGCTCCCGGTAGCCACGCGCCACGCCCGGGCCGGCAATACAGATTTCGCCGGGCAGGCCTTCGGGCACCGGCTGCAGTCGGGCATCCATGATCCAGACCCGCACGTTCGGCACCGGCAGGCCCAACGGAATGTCGGTGACCAGCCGGGTATCCAGATTGCCGATCTCGGCCCAGGCAGCAACCACGGAGGTTTCTGTCGGTCCGTAAGTATTAAACAGGCGCACCTGCCCGGCATGCCGCTGCCACTTGCGCAGCGCCTGCAGATCCGCTTTTTCACCGCCGATAATGACCGTACGCAGGGATTCGGGCAGACTGACTTCCTGGCGCTCCAGCGCCTCGCATAATTCATGCCACCAGGCTGTCGGCAGGCTTAGCCAGCTAATAGCATCACGCTCACACCCCGCCACAAAGTCCTGCAGGCTGTGAGTCATCTCCGCGCTGCGCAATACCAGTACGGCACCGTTGAGCAGCGCCGCCAGCGACTCTTCAATGGCGATATCGAAACTCAGGCTGGCAAACTGCAGGATCCGGTCGGCCGGACCGGTTGCGGTGAAATCCGCCAGCTGCGTGATGTAGTTGACCAGGCCACCGTGCTCGAGTTCGGCACCCTTGGGCATCCCTGAGGTGCCGGAGGTGTACATCAGATACGCCAGATTTTTTACCGCGGCGGCAGGTGTCGGGTTCGGCGGAGCAGCCGAGACATCAATATCCGGCTCCAGCGACACCTGCAGGCGCTTTATCTGCTGCATGACGCCGCACAACGTGGCGGCGAGTTCGTAATCATCAGGATGGTGCAGCAACCAGGCAGCACCGGAATCCTGCAACATGAACGCGAGCCGCTCGTCCGGATAGGCAGGATCAAGCGGCACCGCGCAGCCGCCGGCCTTGTGCACACCCGCTATGGCGGCGAAAGTCTCGGCGCAGCGACGCGCACAAACCGCCACGGTCGCATCGGCGCTTACGCCGCCGGCGCGCAGGTCGGCAGCAATGCGATTGGCTGCCGCGTTGAGTTCGGCATACGTGTATACGCGGCGGCCATCAATAAGGGCCGGCGCCTCGGGCTGCGCGGCAACGCGTGCTTCAAACAACTCGGCAATCGTGCTGGTAGCAGGATAGTCCCGCTGCGCCGTATTCCAGGCATGCACCTGCCGCCGCCGCGCACCGGGGTCCACCAGCGGCAGTTGCGACAGCGGCTGCCCGGCATCGAGCACAATGGCTTCAAGCAGGGTCTGGTAGCGCTGCGCCAGCGCTTCGATACTGGCTTCATCAAACAGATCCGTATCGTATTCAAACATGGCATCAAGGCCCTGCTCGGCCTGACGTACGGACAATGTCAGATCAAAACTGGCCGTGCGACTGCTGAACACCACCTCGGGAATCACCGCAAGGCTGCGCACCGGCAATTTCCAGCGGGGTTCTTCCTGCAGATCAAACATCACCTGGAATATCGGCGAGTAACTAAGCTCCCGCTCCGGCTGCAGCAGTTCCACCAGTTTTTCGAACGGCAGGTCCTGGTTGGCATGCGCTTCGAGCGCGACTTCACGCACATGCTGCAGCAATTCAGCGAATTCAGGGTCGCCGCCCAGATCGGCGCGCAATACGACCGTGTTTACAAAGAATCCGATCAGTCCTTCAAGCTGGGTACGGGAGCGCCCGCCGAGCGGCGTGCCGACCACCAGATCCTCGCGACCCGAATAGCGCTGCAGCAATACAAAAAATGCTGCCAGCATGGTCATGAACAGGGTGCAACCGTGTTCCCGGCTAAGGCGGCGCAGATCGGCAGCCAGATCCGCCGGCAGCACCCGCAGTACCGATGCGCCGCGATAGCGCATGGCAGCAGCGCGGGGTCGGTCAGTGGGCAATTCCAGCAGCGGCGGCATACCGGCCAGTTGCCGCTGCCAGTAAGCGCTTTGCTGGTCTATTTCGGCGCTGTCCAGCCAGCGGCGCTGCCATACCGCATAGTCCGCATATTGCATCGGCAGTTGCGGCAGTTCGGCCTGCACACCGGTCAGCCGCGCTTCATAACAGGCCGCCAGTTCACGGAACAAAATACGCATTGAGGCGCCATCTGCAACAATGTGATGCACCACTATCAGCAGTATGTGTTCGCGCTCACCCAGCCGCAGCAGGCTGGCCCGCAGCAGCGGACCACGTGCCAGATCAAATTTGCAGCCGGCCAGATCAGCCAGTCGGGCGCGCAACTGCTCCTCACTTGCTGCGTGCATGTCTTCGACGAGCAATTCCACTGGCACGTGCTCACGAATAGCAACAACAGCGTTGCCGTCGGCGGCAGGAAAAACGGTACGCAATACCTCGTGGCGGTTTGTCACGTCCGCCAGTGCGGCCCGCAATTGCTCCGCATCGAGCGCGCCGTTGAGGCGAACCGTCCACGAAATGTTGTACGCCGCATTGCCGGGCTCCAGCTGATCGAGAAACCAGAGCCGCTGTTGTGCCCACGACAGCGGCAAGGGCTGGCTGCGGTCTGCGGGCTGCAATGCTACCGCCGTGGCGCTGCCGGAACGTCGCGACCAGGACAACAGCCGCAACAGATCCGGCTTGTGCGCCATGATTTCGCGGCGCAACGGTTCGTCGAGACTGCCTTTCGGCGCATCCACTTCCAGCGCACCGTCGTGCACGCGCAGGCGAATGCCTTTTGCGCGCAATTGCGCAATGAGCTCCATGGCGGTCACAACTGCACCACCTCGCGTTCGCCGCCGGCCGCATCGTCATCCTGTGCCGCCCATTGCATCACTTCCACCACCCGCGCCAGCTCGGCAACGGTCGGCGATTCGAACAGACAAGCCAGCGGCAAATCCAGATTGAAGGCATCGCACATCAGGGCGGTAACCCGGGTGGCCAGCAGGGAGTTGCCGCGCAAGGCAAAAAAATTGTCGTGGCGACCGACCTGTGCGACACCCAGAGCCTCGGCCCAGATATCGCACAACATGCTTTCGGTCCTGCCGGCCGGTGCCTCCGCATGGCGTGTCAGCGGCGCTGCCTGCTGCAGCGCCGCCGCATCAATTTTGCCGCTCGGCGTGCGCGGTATAGCGTCAACCAGCACCGTTTCCGCCGGCACCACGCTGGCAGGTAACGCGGCGCTAAGCAACGCGCGCAGCTCGGCGGCAAATGCCGCCGGGTCATGCAGACGGGTGGGCGCCACCACGTACAAGGTCAGCCACGCCTGCTCCTGTTGCGCGCCCTGCAAAACCACAGCCGATTGCTGTGCGTCGGGATGCCGGTTAGTCAGCGCCTCAATTTCGCCCGCTTCGACGCGCACGCCACGCAGTTTTATCTGGCGGTCGGCGCGACCGTGTAGTAGCAATTCGCCGTTCGCAGCAAAGCTACCCAGATCACCGGTAAGAAAAACCTGCCCGTCCGCATCATCAGGAGCAGCAACAAAGCGCTCGGCGGTTAGTTCCGGCCGGTTGATATAGCCGCTGCCGACGCCGATACCACCCACACCCAGCTGGCCGATGACACCGTCCGGCAGCGGCTGCCGGTTGCGGTCCCAGATATGCACAACAGTATTGGCCACCGGCCGGCCCACCGGCAACGGACCCGTGGCTTGCGAAAGCTCACTGTGCCCGCCCCCCGCAGCCGGGTACGCCGCCACCGCAATATCCCAGTTTTCGGATGTGCCGTAAGCGTTCAGCAGCCGGCAGTGAGGCAATGCCTGGTGCAGTTCAATGAGCGCTGCCGGCGTCAACACTTCACCGGTCAGTATTAAGGTATGCAAGTAAGTCGGCACTTGCTCACGCCAGCCGGCCACCAGCATTGGCACAGCCGACGGAAACACGACTGCGTGACTGACGCCTTGCTGCGCAATCCAGCGTGCCTGCAACAGCATATCCTGTTGCGCGGCAGGCGGTGCAATCGCCACACAACCGCCATGCAGCAGCGCACCGAAAATTTCCCAGATGGCATCCACGAAATTCAGACTGCTGCGCTGGGCGAAAACTTCCTGTCGAGGCGCGACGCCAAATTGATACTGCTGCCACATCCACAGGCACCGGCTCACGGCGGCGCGCTGCGCAAGGCAGACGCCCTTGGGTGTGCCGGTACTCCCCGACGTAAACTGAATGCACAAAATATTGGCAACCGCGGCTGCCGTGGGTTTGTGGCACGGCTGCTGCTGTAATTCCTGCCAGCTCAGCACACGGCAGTCAGGCACATCCCGCGCAAAGTCGGGCGCATCCATTCCGGTCACCAGCAGCGCTGGTTTGATTTCAGCCAGCATACCCGCCAGGCGCTGCGGCGGATAAGCCGGATCCAGCGCCAGCCAATGCGCACCACAATAATTGACAGCCAGCAGCAGCGTCACGGCATTGATACCGCGCGGCAAAAACACGCCAACGCAGTCGCCGGCAGTAATACCTGCCGTCTGCAATTGCGTCGCACAGACCAGCGCGCGCTGCAGCAGGTCGGCATAGGTGCAGTGTTGCTCACCCTCACGCACCGCAACCGCCGCGGGCGCAAGTTCCGCCTGCCGCGCAAACAATTCGAACAACGCACTCTCCGGCACCGGCATGGCAGTCCGCTGGCGGGCGGCCCGCGTGGCCAGCTGCTGCTCGCTCAGCAACGGCAATTCTGCCAGCGGTGCCTGCGGATCACGGCTCACGGCGCGCATAAATTCGCCCAGACCCTCGGTCCAGCCCGATAAGGCTGCGGCATCGAACAGGTCATCCCGCACACCCAGAAAACACCGTAACGGCCGTGACTCGCCGAGATCGGTAACCGAAAGTTCCAGATCCCAGTAACTCGCGCGATCTGCCGGCAGCACGTCTACGGCAAAAATTTCACTGTCTGTGCCGCGCCGATCGGCCGCGCGTTCGTCAAACTGAAACATGAACTGGAACAGGGGGTGGCGGCCGAAAACCCGCTCGGGCTGTAGATCCTCGACGATTTTTTCAAAGGGCAAAACACTGTGATCAAGCGCAGCCAGCACCTGGCGTCGCTCGTCGGCCAGCGCCGTGGCAAAGCCTGCAGCGAAATCCAGACGATTGCGAAACGCCAGGTTATTAACCAGGCAGCCGAGCATCTGCCGGGTAGCAGCGGTGCTGCGCTGGGTTACCGGCGAACCGAGCAAAAAATCCTCGCGCTGGAAACAGCGCGCCAGCCACACCCGCCAGACTGTTAACAGCGTCACGAACAGGCTGGCACCCTGCGCGCGTGCCAGGTCGCGCAGCGCCTGCGCGGTGCGCGGCTCAATGGTAAAACTGAAACGCCGTTCCGGCCCGGACGACGCTGCCTGCGGGCGCGTTGTTGCGACCGGCTCCAGTGTTGCGCCGGCGAGCTGGCTACGCCACCAGCCCAGCTCGCTCTCCAGCCAGCCCGCATCAAGCTGTTGCTGCTGATCGCGCGCGTAGTCGGCGAACTGCAGCGCCGGCGGCGGCAAACTGTGTTGTTCGTACAAGGCAAACAATTCGTCGCGGATCAGCGGCACACACAAACCATCGGCGACAATATGATGCGCGGTTACCAGCAACACCCAGTCATGCGGACCTTGTTGCACCAGCACCGGCCGCAGCAGGCCGCCGGCTGCCAGATCAAAGCCGCGGTTTATCTCTGCCGCGGCCAGCCGCAGCAGATCCGCTTCCGCATCAGCACTGGCAGACAGGTCCAGCACATCGGCTATCTCCGCCATGCGCGCGCGCGCCGCGGCATCCGGCGCCTGCATTGCTGCGTCCGCTATGCTGACACTGAGTATGTCGTGGCGCGCAATCAATGCACGCCATGCGGCGCGCAGTCGTGCAACGTCGACGCGATGCAGGCGCAGCAGAAACTGCTCATTGGCCGCCGTGTTATCCGGATAGAGTTGCTGCAAAAAGTAGAGGCTCTGTTGCGCCGCCGACAATGGCGCCGGACCAGCCGGCTCAATATTTGCCGCCACCTCAGGTGCAGCGTGGGCGTCCGCCCGCTTGTCCAGCCAGACTGCCACGGACTGCTCGTGATGCTCGCGCAACCAGCCGGCATAACCACGCACGGTCGGCGCCTCGAACAAACCGGCGAGAAAAACGGTGTCATCCAGCAGGCGCTGCACCTCCGTCGTCAGGCGCACGGCAGCGATGGAATCGCCGCCTGCCGCGAAAAAGTCACTGTCGGCCGCGACTGAATTCAGCTGCAATACATCACCCCACAGTTCGGCGATTCGCTGCTCCAGCGGGTCATCGAACTTCGGCTCGACTGCCTCGACGGCGTCGGTTTGGCGGCGCTGCTGCAGCGCGCGCTGCTGCAGTTCGTTGCGGTCGAGCTTGCTGCTGCTGTTGAGCGGCAGACGCGCCAGCCAGTCTATGTGCGCCGGCACCATGTAGCCGGGCACACGCTCCGCCAGCCAGTTTTTCAGTGCGGCTTCGTCCAGCCCGTCGGCGGGCTGGTCCAGCGATGCCAGCAGCGACCGGTGCAGGGCTGTCTCACCATGACTCGATTCATGATGGCGACTGCAGTAGCTCAGCGCCGCTATATCTGCACCATTGCGGCGCACCGTGTCCACGCGATAGTCGGGAAAAATCTGTCCGGCGGGCGTATTGCAGCTCCGGCGCACCGTCAGCCTGTCGCCACGCTCCACCCATAGAGGCTCGGCTCCGACGGGAAACCACACCGGCAGCCACGCCTGTTGATGATCGAAAAAGTCCACCGGGTTGCCGTCATGATTTTCCAGACGGGTCCACAACACATAGCCGTCCAGCCAGCCGGTCGTGGTAATCGTGAAATTCATTTCATCGCAGTAGTCGGTCGGCAGCGCTGTTGAAAAATCTAATTCCTCAAAAACCGCTGCTTCTGCCAGCAATGCATCGCGCGGGAAATCACGCACACACAGCCGCACATCAAAGGCTTTACCGGCGGCCGCAAATACGCGCCGTGTGTAGTCGGCTGCCAGCGGCCCGAAAGCCGGTTGCTCGCGTGCCGCGGCCGGCAAGGCAGCCGGCGCGAAAAAAGTGGTGCAGCGCGCCGGTACCGCGAGTGCCTGTGGCGCAAACAGCCGGCGCGCGCGATTCCAGATCGTGGCAATACCGTCGGAGCTGCCGATGTTGCCGACTATGCCCTGCGTGCAGAGCTCAACGGGCTGCGCGATCTCTGCCTCGCCGATATTCTCCATGTCACCGCAAAGCACCGTGATACGGTGCTGCAATCCCAGCCGCTCAATCAATGCCGCCGCGCTGGCCGCTGCATCGGGCAGCACCTCCACGGCATAGACATGGCGGGCACCGGCCTGCAGCGCCAGCCGTGCCAGCAATGCATCCTTGCCGGTGCCAATATCCAGCACAACTTTGCCGGCGGCACACTGCGCGAATGCCTGCCGGTAACTGTCCACCCGAACTTGGTCTGATGACATAAAGTCATACAGCAATTCATCGTAGATCTGGTATTCGCCCAACGACGGCCAGAACTCGACACCCTGCTTTGCTGCCGCCGGCACTGCAAAGGCGTGCAGACGGACACCGTCACCGGCGTCCACCGGAACCACCGCGGCAGTTTGCACGCGCGGATGTTCCTGCAGCGCCGTTTCAATATCGGCGGGTTCAATTCGGTGTCCGCGCAATTTGACCTGGGCATCGTTGCGCCCGGCAAACTGCAGGCGGCCATCAGTCAACTGCATGGCACGGTCACCGCTGCGGTAGCACAGACGTTGCCGGCCATCGCCGGGGTCAACCTGCACAAAACGCGCCGCCGTTAACTCTTCATTGTCTAAATAGCCGCGCGCGACCATCGGGCCGGCAATAAAAATTTCACCAACTTTGCCGGCCGTTACCGGCCGGTGCGAATGCGGATCCAGCAGCAACAGCTCGGCGTCCGGCGCCGGCCGTCCCAGCAATGCGGCAGGTTCGCCCGGACGCACCTCGGCAAGTGCCACGCGTCCCGCTGTTTCGGTCAGCGCATAGCTGTTGATCAGCCGCGGCGCACTGTTGCTGCACCAGTCAAACCAGCGGGCGGCTTCCGCATGGCCCAGCGGTTCACCACTCAATACCACCATGCGCAGCGCCGACCCGGGCGGCTTGCAGCCGGCCGCGAGCCATTGCCGCAATCCGGACGGTGTCAGGCTGAGCACACTGACTCGTTGCTCGCGAATGCGCCGGTCCCAAGCCCACGGATCGGCGCGTTCGGCCGCCGGGATGATTACCAAAGTACCGCCGGTACTCAGAGCACCCCAGGTTTCCCACAGCGAAAAGCCAAAAGCTGCGGAATGCATAGCCGACCAGCTTTCCCCGGGGCGTATGTCGAGTTCATCACGCACGTTGGCCAGTAAGCCGGCGACATTGCCGTGACTGACCTGCACACCGTTGGGCTGACCGGTAGAACCAGAAGTAAACATGACATAGCAAAGATCCGCCGCCGCCAGTTGCGGGTCACTGACAACTGCTGCCGCAACCGCGGGAAGATCCCGATAGTGCACAGCCGTTGCCGACCCAGCAGGTATTGTCAGATCATTCCCGCAAACCAGCAGATGCGGTTGCGTCCGGGTCAGCACATTTGTCAGGCGGTGTGCCGGCCATGCCGGATCCAGCGGCACCCATGCAGCACCGCACCGCATCACCGCGAGCATGCAGACAATCTGTTCGGCCGACGGCGCGAAGTACAGGGCAACCATATCGCCTTTGCCCACCCCCGCCGCTGCCATGCGCGCCGCGGTTGCGGTTGCCAGCTGATCCAGTTCGGCATAGCTAAGCCGGCGTTCCCCGCACACCACAGCCACGGCAGCCGGCGTCGCCCGGGCAGCCGCTGCGAACTGCTCATGCAACCAGGGTGTTGTCACCGCAGCGCCTCAAGCCCGATTACGGGCGGGTTGTCCAGGTAGGCACGCCAGTAGTCTTCGCCCAATGCGTCAATGCCGGCGGGGTCCAGTTCCAGCGGTAGCCAGTTCACATTACTGAAACCGGCCTTGTGCAGCGCAGAAGTATAAGTTTCAGCACTGAAATAGCGGGCGTTGAACCGGATCATTTCGCGCCCGGCAAGCATACTGTACTCGATGACAGAACCGTCGGACCGTGGCTGTGCAAATTGCTTGTTGAAACCGTATTGCGTGTAACCCCGGTAGTTCGTTGCCGGTTGTCGCGGGTTCTCATTGATGGCTACCAGTCGACCGCCGGGCTCAAGGCAACCGGCAATGCTGCTGCACATTGCCTCAAGCTCGGCCACATCCTTTGCGTAGTGCAGCAGATAAGCAGCAGCCACGCGGTCAAACCGTTCCGGCAGCCGCAACCCGGCAACATCGGCACAACAGTAGTTTATGCCCAGCGGCTCGCGGGCTTCGGCGGCTTCTGCCAGTTCGATCATTGCGGCGGATATGTCCACACCAGTAACGCTCGCCGCACCGGCCATACGTATACGCCGACTGTAAAAACCTTCACCGCAGGCCAGATCAAGAACCCGCAGGCCGCGCACATCGCCGAGCATACGCATGAAGCTATGGACCTCGACGTATTCACGCAGTGGCGACTGCTTGGTCTGCTGGTAACCGGCAGCAATCGAATCGTATTGAGCGCTCATGGCAAACGCTGCCCTGGCAATGACTTGCCCCATTGCTCGACCAGTGCTGTGCATTCTGCCGTCAGCATGCCGCCAACCAGTTCAGGGCTGCCCGGCTGCGAGAAACTGCCATGCGCGCATAGTTCGTTGCCGGTATAGCGCTGCATAATCGCTATCGGCGCACCGTAGCAAATAGTGCTCACACCCGCGTAGGCGCAGGCTGCAAAACACATCAGGCAGGGCTCAACCGTGACATAGAGGCAGGTGCCCGACAAATCCAGCGTGCGCAATGCTGACCCCGCAGCACGCAGAGCCATAACTTCGGCATGGGCCGTTATGTCCAGCCGGGATATGACTTCATTATGAGCGTCGGCGATGACAACATCATCGCGCACCAGACAGGCACCCACAGGGGCGCCGCCGGCAGCCATGCTGCGCCTGGCCTGTTCTAGTGCTGCGAGCATAAACTGCTCCCGCGCGGCATCTGCCGGATCCGCGGCAATACTCATTCCCTGTACTTCCTCTGCGTTCCCTATCTACCTGCGGCAAGGGCTCGGACATGCGCCGCCAGGATTGTTTTGTCAGATTGTATATTGACTTGTATCAATCCTGTAACCCGCACCGGTGCTATACTTCCGCGCAATTTAACGGCTGCCTGCGGCGGCTTTTTGCGATTTTTACAGGACTTTTACATGCAGACGATCAGCGTAATTGGCGGTACCGGCGAACTCGGCAGCGGGCTGGCCATGCGTTGGGCCAAAGCCGGCCTGCCTGTCATCATCGGTTCCCGCGATGCCGGCCGTGCCCAGGAAGCAGCCGATGAACTGAACAAGGTCAGCGGCAACAATCTGGCCCGCGGCCTGGACAACCTGGCCGCCGCCGAAGCCGGCGACATCGTGGTGCTGACGGTAAAGTTTGATCACTACCGCGACACCCTGGCACAACTCAGACCGGCGCTGCAGGGAAAAATCATGGTCGACACTACGGTGCCGCTGGTGCCGCCCAAAGTTGCCAAAGTGCAGCTACCGCCGGAAGGCTGTGCCGCAGTCATAGGTCAGGAAATTGTCGGCGAAAACTGTGCGGTTGTTTCGGCCTTTCAGAACGTTTCTGCTGCGTCACTGCGGCATGACAATGCCCAGTGCGATGTCCTTATCACCGGCAATGACCCGGAAGCGCGCGAGCGGGTTGTTGCGCTGGCGGAAGCGGCAGGTTTCAAGGGCTGGCATGCAGGTCCGTTGGCCAACTCGGCCGCCGCCGAGGCACTGACTTCGCTGCTCATTTTCATGAACAAGAAGTACAAAAGCTACCACGCCGGCATTGCGGTAACGGGACTGGACGAGGACTGACTCGCTTCCCGGCCATGACCACGAACAAGCTCGAGTTGTTCACCGTTCCGGGCATTCCACAGCTAAGCGCGGGGGATGATCTGGCAGCCATTCTGATCAACGCCATGGCAAACGCAACTGTCGAACTGCGGGATGGCGATGTGGTGGTAGTGGCGCAAAAACTGGTTTCAAAAGCCGAGGGGCGCACGGCAAGGCTCAGCGAGATCAAGCCGGGCGCCGCCGCTATCGAACTGGCGGCTGCAACCGAGAAAGATCCCGCCATGGCGCAATTGATCATGGACGAATCACGCTCCATTCTGCGCCATCGGCCCGGCGTCATTATTGCGGAACACAAACTTGGCATGGTGCTGGCCAATGCCGGAATTGACCGATCAAATGTCACCGCTGACCCGGACACAGTACTGTTGTTTCCCGAAGATCCCGACCGCTCAGCAGCAGCGCTCAAGCAACGGTTTGATGCAGCCGGCCGGATTTCTGTCGGCGTGGTTATAGCCGACAGCGTCGGTCGCGCGTGGCGCATGGGCACTACCGGTATGGCTATCGGTTGCGCCGGTGTAGAAGCGCTTGCCAATCTGCGCGGGCGCAAGGATATGTTCGGCCGCGTGCTGGAAGTCAGCGAACATGCTGTTGCCGATTCCATTGCCTCGGCCGCGGAATTGCTGATGGGCGAAGCCGACGAAGCAACACCGGTGGTCATTGTCCGCGGTCTCGATGAAGGTCGGTCTGCACAGACCAGCAAAGTTCTGCAGCGCCTGCCCGCAGAAGACATGTTTCGCTGACCTGCAGAATCAGGCGTGCAACGGGATCAGCAGAATTTTGCGGTGTTGTCCGGCGGCGTTGGCGGTGCCAAGCTGGTGTTGGGCCTGGCGCAGTTTCTGCCGCCGCAGAACCTGCAGGTCATCGCCAACACCGGCGATGATTTCGAGCACCTGGGATTGCCGGTCAGCCCGGACATTGACACTCTTATATATACCCTCGCCGGCCTGGCCAATCCGGACACCGGCTGGGGCCGGCAGGACGAAAGCTGGAATTTTATGGCGGCGCTGGAAGAGCTCGGCGGCGCAAGCTGGTTTCGCCTCGGCGACCGCGATCTGGCCATGCATGTCCGGCGCCGCGATTTGCTGGCCGGCGGTCGCAGCCTGAGCGCAGCAACCCGCGAACTGGCCCGCGGTCTGGGAGTACAGACGGCCATCCTGCCAATGAGCGATGCGCCCATCCGCACGCATGTTGACACTGCCGAGGGTGAGCTGGGCTTTCAGGATTATTTTGTGCGGCTGCAGGCCCAACCGGCGGCACGGGCCATCCGCTACCGTGGCGCTGACACGGCTGATGCCGCAACAGACGCACTGGCGGCGCTGCAACGGCCCGGACTGAGCGGAATTATTATTGCGCCCTCCAATCCGTGGCTAAGCATAGCGCCGATACTGGCGGCGACCGGGTTAGAATCGGCATTGTCGGACTGTCCGGCACCCGTTACGGCTGTGTCGCCCATTGTGGCCGGCAAGGCCATCAAGGGGCCCACCGCAAAACTGATGCAGGAACTCGGCATCACCGCGGGCGTGGTGGGCATAGCGGAGTACTATAAGAACATTATTGACGGACTGGTTATCGACACACAGGACGCAGAACATCGAGCGACTATCGAGCGCATGGGCATCAGCGTCGCAATGACTGACACCATCATGAACGATCTGGCAGACAAAACCCGGCTGGCCGAATTTGTGGCCGGCTTCACGGCCGAACTCAGGGCTGCATCCTGATGCCCCGCACCTGTGCACTGATCCCGGTAAAAGCACCGGACCGCTCCAAATCCCGGCTGACGCCGGTGCTGGAACGAACTGAGTGCGCCGACCTGAGTATCGCCATGCTCAATGATGTGCTGGCGGCACTGACTGCCGCGCAGTGCATCGATGCAATCGCCGTGCTCACCGCGGATGCGCGGGTGGCCGAGCTGGCAGCCGCAGCGGGGCACCAGGTGCTGCCGGATTTCAGCGATGACCTGTGCAGCAGTCTGGACAGCGCGGCCCGGCAAATCAGTGCGGCCGGATTCGATACCTTACTGGTAATTCCGGCCGACATGCCCACCATTGGCCCGGCCGACATTGACGCCCTGATTGCCCGGCATCAGGGCGGACTGAGCATCAGCCCGGCGATTCGCGACGGCGGCACCAATGCTTTGGTCTGCTCGCCGCCCGATGCAATCACGTTCTGTTTTGGCGACGACAGCGCCCGCAGGCATCTGCAAAGCGCCGAACGCGCCGGCATTGATGCGTTACGCGTGCCGGTACCCGCCTTTTTTCGCGATGTCGACTTACCCGACGATCTGCTGTGGCTGAGCAACGAGCTAAGCACCCGCAAATGCGGCCGCCACACACAAGAATATCTGCGGGACTCAGGCATTACAGCGCGGCTGCGGCCCGGCGCCACAGGAACAATCGGATGACGCGCTCAGGCATACCGCAACAGATCAATCGCCTGCCGATGAATGCCCTGCTCGATACCGCCGCGGGGCTGCGCGATCAGGGCTGGGGACATCAGATCAGTTACTCGCGCAAGGTGTTCGTGCCGCTGACCGAACTGTGCCGCGATGTCTGCCACTACTGCACTTATGCCAAGACGCCAAAACGCATTGAGCAGGCTTACCTGAGCCCGGAACAGGTACTGAAAATCGCGCGAGCGGGCCAGTTGCAGGGCTGCAAAGAGGCACTGTTTACCCTCGGTGACAAACCGGAATTGCGGTATCAGGCGACGCGCGATGCGCTGTCGGAACTCGGCTATGCCAGTACCGTGGAATACCTGGCGGCCATGGCTCAGCTGGTGCGCGACGAAACCGGCCTGTTGCCGCACCTCAACCCCGGTGTACTGGATCCGGACGACTATCGGCTGCTGCGGCCGGTGGCACCGTCCATGGGCATCATGCTGGAATCGGCGGCAGCGCGCCTCGGCGAGCGCGGCGGGCCACATTTCGGCTCTCCCGACAAAGCGCCCGAGGTACGCCTGGCGGCAATAGCAAATGCCGGCAAGGCGCACATACCGCTGACCACCGGCATCCTGATCGGTATCGGCGAAAATCGTGATGAACGGCTGCAAAGTCTGCTGGCCATCGAAGCCCAGCATCAGCTTTATGGACACATTCAGGAAATTATTGTCCAGAACTTCGTACCCAAACCCGGCACCAAAATGCATGCGGTTCCGGAACCGGCCTTTGATGAATTGCTCTGGACGATTGCCGCCGCGCGCCTGATCTTCGGACCGGAAATGAGCATTCAGGTGCCACCCAATCTTAATGCCGGCCGCCTGCAGCGGCTGCTGGATGCCGGCATTAACGACTGGGGCGGTGTGTCGCCGGTTACGCCGGATCACGTTAATCCTGAGTCACCGTGGCCGCAGCTGGATCGTCTTGCCGACGAAACCGCGCAGGCCGGCTACCAGCTGGTAGAACGCCTGACGATATATCCGGCTTTTATCGAACAACGCGAAACGTGGCTGGACAGGAACCTGTTCGGCGCCGTACTCAAACATGCGGATGCCGGCGGCCTGGCGCGCAATGATCACTGGTCCGCCGGTGACGGGCAGCGCAGTGTGCCCGGTGCCGTCCGTCAGTCCACCGCGACCGCGCATACGCGCATAACAGAACTGACCCGCAAAGCCCGGGCCGGCGAGCGGCTGCACGAAACCGAAATAGCCACACTGTTCAGCGCCCGTGACGGCGACTTCGAACATGTCTGCACAGCCGCCGATGACCTGCGGCGCGAAGTAAACGGCGACACGGTCACCTATGCAGTAAACCGCAACATCAATTACACCAACATGTGTACCTATCGCTGCCGCTTCTGCGCGTTTTCCCGCGGCAAGGCACACCAGGATCTGCGTGGCTCACCCTACCTGCTGGACATGCAGGAAATCGGCCGGCGCACTGCGGAGGCCTGGGAGCGCGGCGCGACAGAGGTTTGCCTGCAGGGCGGTATTCATCCGTCGTTTACCGGTGAAACCTATCTGGAAATCTGTCGGACCGTAAAAGCCGCCGCGCCTGACATGCACGTGCATGCATTTTCCGCGCTGGAAATCACCCACGGCGCTGCCACCCTGAACATCAGCATCAGTGAATTTCTGGCCGAGCTGCAAAAAGCCGGGCTCGGCACCCTGCCCGGCACAGCCGCCGAGATTCTCGATGACCCGGTGCGGGCGCGTTTGTGCGCCGATAAAATCAATACCGCGCAATGGGTGGGAGTCATGCGTGCAGCGCATGAACTCGGCTTGCGCACCACGTCAACGATTATGTTCGGACATGTTGAGACGCCGTTAAGCTGGGCGCGCCACTTGCTGATCCTGCGCGATCTGCAGGCCGAAACCGGCGGGTTCACCGAATTCGTGCCGCTGCCTTTTGTGCACATGGAAGCACCCATGTTCCTGAAAGGCGAGGCTCGTCCGGGACCGACCTGGCGCGAAACTCTGCTGATGCACGCGGTGGCACGACTTACGCTGCACCCGCACTTTGTCAATATCCAGACCTCATGGGTCAAACTGGGGGATGCCGGAGCACGCGACTGCCTGAACGCAGGCGCCAACGACCTTGGCGGCACACTGATGAACGAATCCATTTCCCGGGCCGCCGGCGCCAGCTTCGGGCAGGAACTGCCGCCGGCTGAAATGGACAGACTGATTGCTGCGGCCGGTCGCCATGGCCGTATCCGTAACACCCTGTATGGTGACGCCGATGCCGGCCAGCAGCAGCGCGCCTATGCCGCAGAACCGCTGCAGCCGCTGATCAACCGGCCGGCCAGAGAACTCAAAGCCGCGTCGTGACGGCGCTGCGCTGCGCAGTATGAAAATTCTTGCCGTATGCCGCGGCGAAACACCGGCATTTAATGTCTATCGGCCTGAGGTCGCGCAACTCGCGGGACTGCATGCCATGGACGGTGTCGAAGTCACCGTCATCACCAACCCCGATTCGGTCTGCATGCCCTTTTTCGCCGCACAGGGGATCCCCGTGGTGCCCGACCCGATGAACAAAAAGTTTGCTCCCGGCACCGTGCGCTGTATTCGCGCGGAACTGCGACGCGGCAACTACGATGTCATGTATCTGATCAACAACACGGCTATCTGCAACGGTGCTTTTGCGGCCATTGGCCTGCCGGTCAAAGCCGTCGCTTATCGTGGTCAGACCGACAATACACCGCGCTGGAGTCCCACCAGCTACTTGTCGGTGTTGCATCCGCGCATTGATATGGTGGTTTGTGTCGCCAAAGCGGTGGAAAAGTACGTGCGCGCGCAGCAATGGAGTGACGACAAAGCGGTCACCGTCTACAAGGGACACAGCCTTGACTGGTACCAGAACGAACCTGCCGATCTCAGCTTTCTGCACCTGCCGCCGGATGCCATCACGCTGTCACTGGTGGCAGACCTGCGGCCGCGCAAAGGGCTGGATGTGTTAATGGCGGCCACGCATTTTTTTACGGTGCCGAATATCCATATTTTGCTGGTAGGCGGACGGCCGGATGACCCGCGCGTAATGGAACATATAGCCAAAGCCGCCAGTCCCGCGCAGGTACATCCGCTGGGTTATCGCACCGATGCGCCGGAAATATCCGCCGCCAGTGATTTCATTGTGCTGCCACCGACGCGCCGCGAAGGGCTCGCGCGGGCGGTACTGGAAGGCATGGCGTACGGCCGTGCGGCCGTGGTCACCGATACCGGCGGCAATGCCGAGCTGGTAGCCGATGGCGAAACCGGACTGGTGGTGCCGGTGCGCGATCCGCAGGCACTGGGCAATGCCATTTCCGTACTGGCAGGCGATAAAGCCCTGCGCGAACGCATGGGCGCGGCGGCACGGCAACGGCTGACAGAACATTTTTCATTGCAACAGGGCGTTCAAGACCTGCACCGGGTGTTCTCACAGCTGCTGACATGAACATCTATATCTGCTCCACGGTCAGACACCTGCTGTTTGCCTTGCTAAAGGCCAGTCAAAACGACCGCGAGCAGCACCACATTCTGTTTTTCAGCGATTTCCAGCAAGCGTCACTGCGCGACTGGAACCTCGATACGCTACCCGAATCGATCGCCGTGCATGACGTGCGACGTGCTGAGTTCCGCGCGCAACTCAATAGCCGCTGGCAGACTCGTCTCTACTATTACCTTGCCATGCGCAACCTTGCCGCGCCGGCGCTGCTGCAAAAAGCTTTTCTGCAGGTGCTGGATCAGAACTGCCCGGTGTTTGCCGCCGCCTTTGCGACCGCGCGCCACCGATCCCTATGGCTGTTTAACGAACGCAATAAAATGGCCCGCCTGTTTCGCCTCACGACACCGCGTTTTTCCATCATCGAAGAAGGGGCTGGCAACTATCTCGGGGTGCATGTAGCGGCCTGGAAAAAGCCGCTGCGCCTGCTGCTGGGACGCCCTCCCGGCCAGTGGTACTTCGGTGAGGACCGGCGTTGCGATGCCGTCTGGGTGCAGCATCCGGACAAACTGCCTGCATACGTGCGCCACAAAGGGCGGCAAATCGATTTTTTCAGTGATCAATCCGGGCATGATCTGGTGCTGCGACTGTTCCCGGCGAAGGACGAACTGCGGCTGCCCGCAAACACCGTCATTCTGGCTACCAGTCCGGTGGATAATCTGGACGGCATCAGTAAAGAGCAGAAGCTAAAACTGTTCCGCCTGCTGGCTGACCAACTGGAAACGCAGGGGTATGCGGTGCGCATCAAACCGCATCCGCGTGAAAACAGCGCGGACTACGCTGAGTATGGCGAACGCCTGATGCGCAGCATGGCCAAACTGCCACTGGAATTGTTCATACTTGCCAGTGACGCTGTGCTGACAGTGGTGTCACCCTACACCTCCGCGGGCATTGGCATGGAGGCACGGGTGCGGCCGGTGCAATTGCTCAGCAACCCCGCGGACCGCGGTGCTGCCGCCGCAGAAATCAAGGCCTGGCTGGAACAGCCGCAGCAACTAAAGGCCCGGCTTGAGCAGCAACTCAGCGCTGCAACTCGGTCGTAACGGCGGTGCGCAGTACTGCCACTACCTGATCCTGTTGTGTTGCCGTCAAGTGGTGAAACAGCGGCAGGCTGATGGCCTGTTCGTAGTAGCGCTCCGCTTCGGGCCATGAACCCGTGATGCCGAGCTGGTCAGCGTAGTATGGCTGCGTGTGCAGCGGAATGTAGTGCAGGTTGACGCCGATGCCGCCAGCGCGCAGCGCCTCGAATATGCGCCGGTGGCCAGCGGCGCCAACTTCGGCCGGCGTGAGTATCACGTACAAATGTCGTGCCGAGTAACAGTCCGGATGCTGCCAGGGCACGGTTACCGGCAGTTCTGCCAGCAGCTCATCATAGCGGTCGGCCAGACGATTGCGCTCTGCAACCCTGGCTGCCAGATGCTGCAATTGGCTGAGTCCCAGCGCCGCCTGCAGTTCAGTCATGCGGTAGTTGTAACCCAGATCAATCTGCTGGTAGTACCACGGCCCGTCCGGTGCGCGGGTCATCTGCTCCGCATCGCGTGTCATGGCATGGCTGTTCAATAAACGCATGCGCTCGGCCAGGGCCGGATCATTGGTGGTGACCGCGCCGCCCTCCGCCGTGGTAATGATTTTGACGGGGTGAAAACTGAACACCGTGATGTCGCCATAACGGCAGTTGCCCACCGGCTCACCGCGATATCGCGCGCCAATAGCATGTGCCGCGTCTTCGATGATGGCAAAACCGTATTCCTGACCCAGCGCATGGATACGCTGCATATCGCAGGGCTGGCCACACAGGTGCACCGGAATCACAACCCGGGGCATTGCCTCGCCGGAAGCTCGGGCTGCAGTAAGCTTACGCTCCAGCGCATCGGGACACATGGTGTAGGTACGCGGATCAATATCAACAAAATCCACTTCAGCACCGCAATACAGAGCACAATTGGCCGACGCAACAAAAGTAATATCGCTGGTCCAGACCGTATCGCCGGGACCGACCCCCAGCGCCCGACAGGCCAGATGCAAAGACGAAGTGCCTGAATTACTGACGACACAATAGTCGGCATCGACCACATCACACAACGCCTGCTCAAAGGCCGGCACCCTGGGCCCCTGGGTAATAAAGTCGGATTGCAGCACCTCGACGACCGCGTCGATGTCCGCCTGGGAAATTTCCTGCCTGCCGTAAGGAATCATGGGAACAATGCGGCGGCCTATAGCTCCGCCAGCTTGTCAAACTCCCGTATTTCTTCAACCGAGAGGAAGTGCTCGTTGTTGCCGGAATGGTATTCGAAACCCTGCGCCACGGCTGCGCCCGTCTCGCCCACACGATTGGTAGCGTAGTCCATGTCTACGCCGTAAAACCGGATAGTCGGCTGCAGCACAAAGTGGTCTGCAAATTCCAGGGTCAGATGGGAATCATCTGCGGGACACATGATTTCATGCAGCTTTTCCCCAGGCCGTATACCAATAATTTCGCTCGGCATGCCCGGCGCATAGGCTTCCGCCAGATCGGTGATACGAATGGAAGGAATTTTCGGCACGAAAATCTCGCCACCCTGCATGCGCTCAAAATCCCTGAGCACAAAATCAACACCCTGCTGCAGGGTAATCCAGAAACGCGTCATTTCCGCATGGGTAATCGGCAGACTTTTGGCACCCTCGGCAAGCAATTTTTTGAAAAAAGGCACCACTGAGCCGCGCGATCCGACTACGTTGCCGTAGCGCACCACGGCGAAACGAGTACGTGCCTTACCCACCATGTTGTTGGCAGCGACAAATAATTTGTCAGATGCAAGCTTGCTGGCGCCATACAGATTGATAGGGTTGGCTGCCTTGTCTGTTGACAGCGCAATGACCTTTTCCACATTGCAGGCTATTGCCGAACGAATCACGTTCTCGGCGCCGTTCACGTTGGTCTTGATGCATTCCATGGGGTTGTATTCAGCGGCCGGCACCTGCTTCAGCGCCGCCGCGTGAATGACGTAGTCGATTCCGTTCATGGCCTGATTAAGGCGATCCGGATCACGCACGTCGCCAATGAAATAGCGCATGCAGGGTGCATTGAACTCCTGCTGCATTTCAAATTGTTTGAGTTCGTCGCGAGAAAAAATCACCAGCCGTTTGGGCTTGTAGCGCTCCAGCAGGGTACGGGTGTACTTTTTGCCGAAGGAGCCGGTGCCGCCGGTGATGAGAATTGCCTTGTCGTCAAACATGTGCGCCCCAGGGTGCCGCCGCCCGCCAGAGTGTCGAACTGTACCTGTTTTGCTGACGACGAACCAGTTGTCAGAGCCGCTGCTAACCGCCACGATCGTCAAGCTACGCAGTCCCCCGGCGAACAGGTAAAATAAAGCGCAGCCGCAATTTGAATCGCTGACAGGGGCTCGCATGACATTCTCGGAAAGTTTGAAAATAGACGGTAAAGCCATCGGCCCCGGCCATCCGACATACATCATTGCCGAGATGTCAGCCAATCACGGTAACGACCTCGGCCGGGCGCGAGACCTCGTGCATGCCGCCAAGGCAGCCGGTGCGGATGCCATCAAGCTGCAAACCTATACCGCAGATACGCTGACACTGGACTGCCAGTCGGACCATTTTTTCCTCAAGGAAGGGCCCTGGCGGGGGCAATACATGCACGATCTGTACGCCTATGCCATGACACCATGGGAATGGCATGCTGAACTGATGGAACTGGCCGCCAGCATTGATCTGACCTGCTTTTCCTCCCCCTTTGACTCCACCTCGGTGGATTTTCTGCAGGAACTGCAGGTGCCGGCCTACAAAATTGCCTCGCCGGAAATCATTGAGCTGCCGCTGATTCGCCAGGTGGCAGCGACCGGCAAACCGGTGATTATTTCCACCGGCAGCGCAACCCGCGAGGAAATTCAGGAGGCCGTCGATACGGTAGCGGCGGCCGGCGGCAGTCAGCTTTGCCTGCTGAAATGCACGGCAAGCTACCCTGCACCGCCGGAAAGCATGCACCTGAATACCATTCCGGATATGCGCAATCAGTTTGGCTGTCCGGTAGGCCTGTCGGATCACACCATGGGATTCGCCGTGCCGGTTGCCTCGGTTGCGCTGGGTGCCTGCATGATCGAAAAGCACTTTGTGTTGAATCGCGATGATGAAACCGCCGACAGTTTTTTTTCCATGACGCCGGATGAGTTCGCAACCATGGTGGAGTCCGTACGGACTGTCGAGAAAGCTCTCGGTGAGGTCAGTTATCCGCACGACAGCCTTGGTACGCGGCGCACGCTCTATGCCGTCAGCGATATTCGCAAAGGCGAGTTGTTTACGCCGGCGAATGTACGCAGCCTGCGCCCGGGCGGCGGGCTGCTGCCAAAAATGATTGATGACGTGATCGGCAAGCAGGCTGCGGGCGACATTGATCGCGGCACACCCCTCACCGCAGACCTGGTCGACGGGCTCTGAGCCCGACCGGCAGACAGCATGCGCAGCACAATTAATTTACGGCCGGCAGAAATGACGGATGCGGCGCTGCTCATGGCGTGGCGCAATGACGCCGCAACCCGCGGCGCCAGCCACAGCGCAGCAACAGTCAGCCCGGCAGAGCACCGGCAATGGCTGCAAGCTCAGTTGCGTAACCCCGATATGCAACTCTATATCGCCGAAAGTGACGGCATGGCTGTCGGCACAGTCCGGGCCGTCGGCGAGAACGGGGTCGCAGAGCTGTCCTGGACGATCGCGCCCGAAGCCCGCGGCCGGGGCTATGCCAAAGCCATGGTGGCTGCGCTGGCGAACCGCATTACCGGGCCTATTCGCGCAGAAATAAAAACTGGCAATATGGCCTCGGTAAAAGTTGCGGAACACGCCGGCATGAGTTTTCAGCAGCAAAGCGGCGATGTACTGCACTATGCCCGGACCGCTCTAACGGATCCGCAATCGTGAGTCATGCCATCGAAACTGACCGAACCTATCTGCGCCCCCTGACAGCCGCCGATGCGACTGCTGACTATGCCGCATGGCTGAATGACCCGGAAGTCAATCGCTACCTTGAGACCCGGCATACTCCGCAAACTATTGCGAGCTGTGCGGCTTTTATCGCTGACTGCAACAATGATCCGCGCAGTCATCTGTTCGGTATTTTTCTGCGCGGCAGCGACGCGCATATTGGCAATGCGAAAATCGGCTTCATCAATCCACACTACAGGACCGGTCAGCTGAGCCTGTTCATTGGTGACAAGAGCCAATGGGGCAAAGGCATCGCGGGCGAAGTCGTCACAGCACTGACGGCTTACGGATTTGACCAGCTTGGCCTGCAGCGCATCGAAGCCGGTTGCTACGCACCCAATGAGGCGTCCCTGAAAATTTTCCAACGGGCCGGTTATCGGCAGGAAGGCCGCTTCCGCAGTCACGTGGAGCTCGACGGTGAGCGTCTCGACGTAGTATGGCTGGGAATATTGCCCGGCGAACTGGCAGCATGAGCGCCACCGTAAAGACGCACAAGCCCATGCGCAAACTGGCCATCGGCACAGCCCAGTTCGGCATGGATTACGGTATCGCGAACCGCAGTGGCAAAGTCGATAGCGCCGCGGTTGCTGAAATCCTGGCAGATGCACAGGCGGCCGGCGTCAGCACACTGGATACCGCCGTAGACTATGGCGACAGCGAGGCCGCGCTCGGTCAGGCGGGTATTGACGGCTGGCAGGTGATCAGTAAGTTGCCTGCAGTGCCTGCCGATACGGCCGACCCCGGCAACTGGATGCAACAGCAGGTCAAAGCGTCGCTGCAACGATTGGGCATTGGCCAGCTGGCCGGCTTGCTGCTGCACCGGCCGGCACAGTTGCTCGACAGTGGCGGCGCGGCCATTTACCGTGGTCTGGAAAAAATCCGCAGTGGCGGACTGGCCGAACGAATCGGCGTATCGGTATACACGCCCGACGAACTGGATGCCGTATGGCAGAAGTTCGACGAATTCGATCTGGTGCAGGCACCCTTAAATATTTTCGACCGGCGTTTGCTTAGTTCAGGCTGGCTGGAGCGCCTGCATAACCAGGGCGTGGAAGTTCACACGCGCTCAGTTTTTTTGCAGGGCTTGCTGTTGATGCAGCGGCAGCAGCGACCGGCGAAATTTGCGCGCTGGAATACCCTATGGCAGCAATGGGACGCGTGGCTGACTGACAACCACGCTAGTGCTCTGCAAACCTGCATCGCCTATCCGCTCAGCCTGCCTGCGGTCAGCAAGGTCATTGTAGGGATCGACAGTTTGGCGCAGTGGCAGCAAATTCTCGCTGCTGCGACAGCCGGACCCGCGGGCGCATTGCCGGCCCTGCAGTGTGATGACCCGGAATTGCTGAACCCTGCACTGTGGACCAGCGCATGACTGCCGGGACCAGCAAGGTTGTGGCGATTGTGCAGGCTCGCATGGGCTCCACCCGGTTGCCCGGCAAGGTCATGAAAACCATCCAGGGCCAACCGTTGATAGAACTGCTGCTGCGGCGGCTGGCGCGCGCCGGCTGCGTTGACGAAGTCATGGTTGCGACCAGCGACAAAAATGCCGATGAGCCGCTGGCTGCGACCGTTGAAAAACTCGGCTATCGGTGTGCGCGCGGCAGCGAAACCGATGTGCTGGAGCGTTTTTTCCAGGCGGCAGCGGCAGCCGATGCGGACATCGTGGTGCGGATTACCGGCGACTGTCCGCTGGTAGACCCGGAGCTGGTGGATGAAGCAGTAACCGCTTTCCAGGCCGCCGGCACTGACTATTTGTCCAACGTAGCGCCGGCCACCTACCCCGACGGCATGGACGTCGAGGTCTTCAGCTTCGCGGCACTGCGCCGAGCACGACAGGAGACTGCCGCGGAATACGACCGCGAACACGTTACGCCATACCTGCGGGAATCCGGACATTTTTCCACCGCGGTGATGCAAAATGAGCCTGATCTGTCGCAGCTGCGTTGGACGGTGGACGAACCCGCCGATTTCGCCGTCATTGCAGCCGTATTCGCTCACTTTGCGCCGCGTGATGACTTTGGCTGGCGCGAAGTGCTGGAATTGCAGCGCCGGTCGCCGGAAATTTTCAGTAAGAATCAGGCCATCGGCCGTAACGAAGGAGCCAGCATGGGCACCGGTCAAAAACTCTGGAAACGCGCCAAAACACTGATACCGGGTGGCAATATGCTGCTCTCCAAACGTGCGGAAATGTTTCTGCCGGAACAGTGGCCGGCTTATTTCAGCAAGGCCAAAGGCTGCCGGGTCTGGGACCTGGACGACAACGAATATATCGACATGGCCATTATGGGCATCGGCACCAATACGCTGGGATACGGCCACGAGGAAGTGGATGCTGCGGTCGCGGACGTGGTCGCCAAGGGCAATATGGCAACTTTTAACTGCCCGGAAGAAGTCTACCTGGCCGAAAAACTCATTGAACTGCACC
>CAYGKB010000007.1:0-24024 GCA_964350425.1 uncultured Chromatiaceae bacterium
TGCGCAGCAGTTACGGATTACTGGGCGTGATTTACTCCGCCACCGTGAGAATTCGTCCCAAAGTCGAGGTTGAGTCACATCACAGCAAGCTGAATATGGCTGAGTT
This sequence comes from uncultured Chromatiaceae bacterium, assembly GCA_964350425.1. Lineage (GTDB taxonomy): Bacteria > Pseudomonadota > Gammaproteobacteria > Steroidobacterales. Next base: position 107 of record CAYGKB010000007.1, read on the forward strand.
TGTGCAACTGCTGCCGGGGCTGGCGGAGAAGAATGCCACCATGCATGCAGTGTGTTATCCCTTCAGGGACCGGGTAAACCTTGAGCAGTTCGTACCGCAGAGCGCTGCAGAATCGGCGCAGATGTCGCCCTGGCGGCTAAAGGACTGGGCCAGCACTACGGTATTGCCGAAAGTTGCCGAGCAGAGCGGTAAATTCAAAAGGTTGGTTCTGGCCGAGGAAGTCACCAACAGCGCGTGGTTTTTTCCGGTTACGCGTTTTCCCGCGGCCCTGAATACGTATCAGAAATTCTGCAGTCGCCATTATCGCGAAACCCGGTTTCGCTGCGATTTACCGGCCGATGTCTGGTTGATTCCTGCTGATCGCAGCAGTCTGTTGTCGCCGTGCTTTGATGGGCCGATGTTTGCGCTGAATATACGTTCTACCAGCCGCGACGGCTGGGATGACTTCGCGCTGGCCGTTGCCGAGTTTGCGACCCATTTTCACGGCATCCCGTCGTTTAATCAGACCCCCGCCTTTCGGCCGGCCTATGCGCGCCGCATCTATGCTGAGCGGCTGCATCGTTTTCGTGCAATGCGGCAAAAGCTGGATCCGGAAGACCGTCTTTTAAATCAGTACTTTGCCGAGCATCTCGGCTAGCGGTTCCGGAGCGATTTGGCGGCTACCGCTGCGGCTGCCTATACTCAGGCGCAGGTCACTGGATATAGGGGGGTACCTATGGATCCGTTGATGATTGTGATCGTTCTGGCGCTTGGAGCTACCACGCTGGCCTTACTGCTGGGCCTGATTTCCCTGGGCAGCCCGGCTACCAATCAGTTTGCCAGTACGCCGCTGATGTGGGCGCGAATCGGTTTTCAGGCTTTTACTATCGTGCTGCTGCTCGTTGCGGTCGTCATGCAAAGTTAGCACGTTCGTTTCAGCCGCTCGCCCCATTTTGCCGCTACCCGGGCAAACAGTTCAGGGTCATGTTCTGTAAGCAGTTCGCGGCTCATTGACGGATAGTTTTCCGGACCGCCTTCTTCAGGCCACTGCCGGGTGGCGTCAATAATGATTTTGCTGGTTATGCCATCGCCGGGCGAGCTCGGTTCCAGTGGCATGCCGCGCTGATTCTCCAGTATTTCACTGGCGCTGGGCTGCCAGCGCGTGGCAAGTGCCAGAAAGCGATCGCTGTCTTTCCACAGGTCTATATCGCCGTCTACCATGATTACAATTTTCATGGTTGGTATCAGCCGGGCCAGTTGTTTGCCAAGTTTTGCTGCTTCCCCCGGTTTTTGTTTGTTAATGCTGATGAAATTAACGCTCTGCATGTAGCGGTAATTCACCACGTTCGGATTCAGGCGCTGCAAACCGGCCACCACCAGCGCCGTGCTCGGCGCCTCAATCAGCGGCCCGGTGACTCCGGTGAAATCGTTGGTAAACCAGGGATCGCGCCGGTGGGTGATGCGTTCGACCGTCATGGTGAAAGCAGACTCATACGCGGCGCCCATGTAGCCGGGGCTTTCGCCGTAAGGGCCGTTATTCTCAAAGCTTTCCAGGCTCACGCGGCCTTCAATCACCATTTCCGTTGTCGCCGGCACCAGGAAGTCATTGGTATCGCATTTCACGACCTCAATAGCGCTGCCGCGCAGGCCACCGGCGTAGGCCAGTTCATCAACAGGTTTGGTGCCGATGCGGTTGGGGATACGCGCGCCGCTGACCAGCCAGACCATGGGCTCCTGGCCAACAATCAAAGTTACCGGCGCTGATTTTTCGCCGCGTGCGCGCGCCGCCATCAGCATGTTGTAACCGGTCTGGCCTTCGCCCGAGCCGACAGCGATATGCCGGGGGCCTTTTATCTCACAACGGTAAGTGCCGATGTTCAGGCCCATTTCAGGGTCACTTGTGAATACCGAGGCGGTATTGATAAACCGGCCGCTGTCGCCCGGATTGTTCTGCATGAACGGATAGCTTGTTACATCAATGGCGTCACCCGAAACCGTTACCTCCTTGCAAGGTGCGGCGTCGCGCGCCACTTCCCGCGGCGCTATCTGGGGGTAGTCGCCATTGTTTGCCGTGAGAATTTCGTCAAAGTACTCGCGTGCCCTGTGCCAGGTGGCCACATTGTCGTTCGGTACGGGTTGCATGCCAAACAGCAGTGTTTCTGCTTCGACATGCCGCATCTGGTTGGCAAGCACCGGGCCTTTTATCCAGCGCCCGTTTATCTTGACTTCGTCGAACAGCACCAGCGGTGCGCGATATGTCCCAAAGGCATCGATCAGCTGATACATCAGCGCGGTGCCCTCGTAGGCATCCTGATCAACCCTGTCGAAGCGCATGACGTTCCCATGTGCCTCCATGGCCGCCACGTAGTCACGCAGATTGGTAAAAGGCCCGGCAAGCGCGCTCTGCGGGCGGCCGGCCATGCCGCCAAGCGGAATGCTCCCGCGTGTCGCGCCGCTTCCCAGCAGTCCCGCGCCGCCGGCGGCCGTCAGCAACTGGCGGCGTGACAGGCCGGTGCCCGCCGCAGCGATAGCCTGATTTGATTTCGGGTTTTCAGACATGTGCGGTATTGTAAGGCCTTGCAGGCTCGGAATTCATATCTTGACGTTAGGGGGAAGGTTTATGCGTTCTTTTGTAATAGCCACTGTCACGGCTGCAGTTTCGCTGGTGACAGGCTCGGCCGTGGCGGCGGTGGACGAGATCGTCGTGTTTGCGCAGAAAAAAGGCCGTGCTGAAAATCTGCAGGAGGTTCCCGCTGCGGTTACGGCGTACAACTCCGATCAGCTTGATGGCATTGTCTTTGAGCAGCTCGATGACCTTAGCTATACCATCCCCAACGTGCAGTTGGAGCAGGTCGGCACCTTTCCCGGCGTGCAGAACTTTTCTATCCGGGGTCAGGGCATTAACAGCTCCATTCCTTCCGTGGATCCCACGGTTGGTATTTTCGTTGATGGCGTTTACCAGGGCACAACCTACGGGACGGTGCTCGACTCCTGGGATCTGGAGTCCGTAGAAATACTGCGTGGTCCCCAGGGGCTGCTGTTCGGTCGCAACGTGACCGGCGGTGCGGTGACAGTGCGCACAGCCCGCCCCGACCCGCAGGGTGAGATGGCGTACAAGTTTAAAGTGCTGGCCTCCGATGAAGACAGAACCGGCGCTGCATTCGCTTTTGAAGCGCCGCTTATTGATGACGTGCTGGCCGGCAAAATCATGCTCTACTACGATGATGACGATGGCTACTTTGACAATAACAATCCGCTGGGCGCGACCTTCGGGCCCGGCGCAGGCTACGTCACCTTTGATTCCACAGTTGGTTTGCCCGGAACGGCGCAACGTAAAGGCGGCGCCTGGAAAACCAAGATAGTGCGGCCAACGCTGGTCTGGGAACCAAGTGACTCGCTCGAGGTTGCCCTGATCACAGAATGGGGTGAAGCTGATGGTGACGGTGCGCAGTGGACAGTGGCAACCGGTGGATTACCGTCGCCGCCGCTGCCAGTAGCTATCGGCAGTGTCGGTTCAGGCACGCAGCCGGCTTTTACCACATCCTCCAACGACTACGGCTTTGCAGAAGTGGAGTGGAGTTCGGCAACCCTGGAGATCAACTGGGACGTTGCCGGCGGCACGCTCACCAGTGTGACCGGCTGGAAGGACGTGGAGCAGGAATCTGCGACCGATGTGGACGGCACCTATCTGCCGGCCTTCGTCGCGACAGGCTATACCGATCAGGATCAGATCAGTGAGGAACTGCGCTTCTCGACCACTATCGGAGACAACTGGGACATGACAGTCGGTGTGTATTACCTGAACATCGACGTGATGTATCGCGAGGGACGTTACATCCAGGTTAACCCGGCAACGCTTGCGACGGTTCCCGATCTTCTGCGGATCGGGCTCGGTGGTGACATGGAAACCACCACCTTTGGCATCTTCATGAACAACGAATATGCGCTCACGGACGACATTACTTTGATTGCCGGCCTGCGCTATTCGGACGAAGAAAAGGATGCCATGATCATTGACGGGCCGATTGGTCTGCCGATTGCTTTCTGTCCCGATGTCATAACTTTCATGTGCAGTTTTGACACGCTGGAAGGCGACTGGGATTACTGGACGCCGAAGCTGGGTGCGCAATGGGATTTTGCCGAGGACGCGCAGGTATATGCTTTCTGGACCAAGGGTTACCGGCCCGCAGCCTTCAACTTCCGCAACGCAAAACCCGGCGCGCCTCCGTTCGGCTATCCGGCCGGCCCCACTGATGAGGAAGAGCAAAGCAGTTTTGAAATCGGCCTCAAGTCGGAGGTGTTTGACAACCGGCTGCGGATGAATCTCGCCTATTTCAACAACGACATTGACGACATGCAGCGCGAGCTCAACCAGGGCGATCCTGATGTGGTCGTCTTGCAGGCAACCATTAATGCCGGAGACGTCACCATCAAGGGTGTTGAATTTGAATTTAATGCTGCGCCTACCGATGCATTAGGTTTGTGGGGTTCAGTGGGTTATCTGGATGGCGAGTACGACAATCTGAGCGCACTGGGTTCGGGCGTCACCCTTTGCGGAACGTTCCCTGCCTGTCCGCCTGTCATTGGTGGTCAGGTCCCGCGTCTGGCGCGCTGGTCGTTCAGTCTGGGCGGCAGTTATGACTTCAGCCTCGATGGCAACGGTATCCTGCGCATCCAGGCTGATTATGGCTATCGCGACCCGAACTTTTATGACGATTCCAATCTGCAGTTGTTTGATCGTCAGCACCGGCTGGGCGGCAGCATCAACTGGATATCGCCGAGCGATCAGTGGACCGTGTCACTGTTTGGTAAGAACCTGCGCGATGAAGCCAATTACGGCAACCTGACTTCAATAGCCGGTTTGTGGACGGCCGGTCCGATGCAAAAAGGCCGTGAGATCGGCTTGCAGGTGCAATACCGCAGCCAGTAGAGATTTTTTAGAAACGTCTCGCAACAAAAAGCCCCGCCGGTTTATTTCGACCAGCGGGGCTTTTTTATTAAGTGCCGGGTACTGTCGGGTTTGTCAGGCTACGCCCGTTTGAGTTCCGGCTTGGCGTCTTTGCCTTCCATCAGCGGAACCGGGTCAAGCACCCAGTTTTTCTCGGTGCGACGGGTCGGGCAGGGAATAGCAAAGGCCACGTCCCCGCGCAGGTTCTGCATCTCTTTCCAGTCTATGCGCCAGCCGCGGTCATCCCACGTTTTCAGGAAGTCCCGGTAGCGATAAATTGGTGCATCAGCCTTGGTCAGCACTTCCTTGGCCGTGGACTTCGGTGTGCGTACCGGTTCGAGGCCTTCGATGATGTCGATATCTTCCTTGGCTATCTGCATGTTGATATCAATGATGCGCTTGTCCATTTCTTCTTCAAGCATCCAGCTGCGCATATTGACGAAAAATATCCGTGTCTTGCAGTCGCTGACCGGCGCTTCAAAGAAATATTGCGCGAAAGCGCGATCCTCACTAAATATGATCCGGGTGATCAGGGTATTCGGGCCGTGAATGGACGAACCGGCTACGGTGCGTCCCTCGCCGGCGCCCAGCATCTTGGTGTCTTCCGACATGCTGCCGCTGGCGGCAAACATAAAGCCGCAACCCCACTCTGATTCATCTTTGACGTCGATATCGTACTTACGCAGATTTTCGATGATAGAGGGTGCGCCCTGCAAAGGATGAACGAACTCATTGTGCGCGCCGTCCATGCCGTTTTCGATCGAGCGCTGGTAGTAACCGTTAATTTCAAACACCACAATGTCGTTGGCACGCCATTTTTCACTGCCGTATTCGGGAATATCGTAAATCGGCGGGCGCTCTGCGGCCGGCAAATCACCGAGGAATGCGAACACGATGCCGTATTTCTCTTCAGTCGGATAGGCATCCACTTTGGCGCGCGCCGGCGGCTTCTGATCGACCGGATTGGTCGGCACCAGCTGGCACTTGCCGTCGCCGGAGAACTGCCAGCCGTGATAGGGGCATTCCACGCAATCGCCCTTGATTTTCCCGCGGCCCAGCGCACCTCCGCGATGTATGCAGGTATTGCTGATCACATGGGCCTGACCGTCGCCGTCGCGGAAAGCAACGAACTTGAGCCCCATGATTTCGGCTTCGACAGGCTTCTCGTTGGTGACTTCTTTGGTCAGTGCCACCGGGTACCAGAAATTAATGTACATCTTGCTGTTCCTGTTTGGGATTTTGACCGGCCATGCCATTGTATTCGCTAATGGCGGGCCTGCCGGATTTATTCGTGTGCAGGCTCTTGTTGCGGAGCGGAATTATCCTTGCTGAGCGGCCGCAAAGTCTCTAAAACAAAGGCTTTGCAAGGGTCGGTGACCGGCAGGCGGAATGCCCCGGCGTCTTTACCATAGTTCCCAGACCGGCCGACAGCTTGCGGGCAGGGCCTGCACCCGGCCAAGTTCGGCCCAGGGCTGATCGGGGGCATGAAAATCGGAGCCGCCGGATGCATGCAACTCGTAGCGGTTGGCCAGCCGGGCCAGCCGCTCAGTCAGACCCGGCTGCTGCCGGCCGGAGATGACTTCCAGCGCTTGCCCGCCGCCATGCACAAACGCCTTGCACAGCTCCTCAAGACGCAGGTTGCTGAGTTTGTATTTGGCGGGGTGCGCCAGCACTGCAACACCTCCCGCAGAATTGATCCAGCCGATTGCCTCCCGCATTTCGGGCCAGCTGTGGCGGATATCACCGATCTTGCCGCGACCTAGATATTTTTTGAATGCTGTTTTGCTGTCCTTGATCTGGTTGCTGTTGACCAGGTAGCGGGCGAAGTCAGGGCGGCCGATATACTCACTGCCGGGTTGCGGCCGGACGTTGTCGCGAATCCCGTGAAAACCGGCCTGCTCCAGCTTTACGGCAATCTGAGCGGCACGTTCGGTACGGACTGTTTGCTGCCGTCGCAAGCCCGCACAAAGTTCTGCTGCGCTGATGTCTATCGCCAGACCTACCACATGCACGCAGACATTGTTCCAGTTGGCCGATAATTCAACGCCCGGCACCAGGCGGGTCTTGCCGGGCAGACGTTCAGGCAGGGCAGCGATACCCGCCACTGTGTCATGGTCGGTGATAGCGAGCATGTCGACGCCCGCGGCGGCGGCCCGCAGCAACAGTTCGCGGGGTTCCAGCGCTCCGTCGGAAGCGCGGCTGTGAGTATGCAGGTCGGCAAGCATGGTGCTACAGCATATACTGCGCCAGACATCTGTCCCAGCCAGAGCCGCACGGGAGGAGTGCCTTGGCACAGCGAAATCAGTTTGCCCTGTTGGCGCGCCGGCGTTTCGGACCTTACTTCCTGACCCAGTTTCTCGGCGCATTCAATGACAATGTGTTCAAGAATGCCCTGTTATTGCTGCTGGCGTTTCACGCGGCCGACCGCTTCGCCGCCAGCAGTGACGTGCTGATCAACCTGAGCGCCGGTCTGTTTGTGCTGCCGTTTTTTCTGTTTTCTGCCATAGCCGGCCAGCTGGCCGACAAATACCCCAAGGCTTTACTGATACGTTACGTGAAGCTGCTGGAAATAGGCATCATGCTGGCTGCTGCTGTTGCCCTGTATATGGATCTGGTGGTTCCGCTTATTGCCTTGCTGTTTCTGATGGGGCTGCAGTCCAGCCTGTTCGGCCCGGCCAAATACGGGGTGCTGCCGCAGCTTGCCGATGAAACTGAACTGCTCGGCGCCAATGCGCTGGTGGAAACCGGCACTTTTCTTGCCATTTTGCTGGGTACAGCCCTCGGCGGCGTGCTGATCGGCATTGACCAGACCGGTCACTACTGGGTTGCAGCAGCGGTTGTAGTGATTGCACTTGCGGGCTACGCAGCGAGCCGTGCCATTCCGGACGTATCGCCGGCGGAGCCGGAGATGACTGTCAACTGGAACCCCTTCTCGGCAACCTGGCAGGTATTTGCCGGTACTCTGCAAACCAGGTTAATCATTGTGTCGCTGATCGGTATTTCCTGGTTCTGGTTTCTGGGTTCGATCTACCTGGCGCAGTTGCCGAACTTCACGCGCCTTTATCTGGGCGGCGATGAACGGGTCGTGACCCTGCTGTTGTCGCTGTTTTCCATCGGGGTCGGCGCGGGTTCCCTGTTGTGTGAGAGGCTGAGCGGCCACAGTGTAAGCGTTGCCCTGGTGCCAGTTGGCGCGCTGGGACTGAGTGTTTTTGGTCTGGATCTGGCGTTGACTGCCGCGCAGGGGCAACCGGAGCTGCTTGGCGCGATGCAATGGCTGGCCGGCGACGGCAGCTTGCGGGTGGTGGCTGATGTCCTGTTGCTGGGGGCATCCGGCGGACTGTTTATCGTGCCGTTGTATACCGTCATTCAGCATCGCTCGGCGCCGGGCCGGCGGGCTCGCGTGATTGCCGCCAACAATGTGCTGAATGCGTTGTTCATGGTGACGGCGGCAGTGCTGGCAATCGTGGTGCTGGGGAACGGTTTTTCAATCACCTGGCTATTTGGTCTGGTTGCGACGCTGAATGCCTTACTGGCAGTCGGACTTTTCGTGGCTGAACCGGAGTTTCTGACCGCACTGCGCCGCTGGTTCTCGGCCAGTTGAAGTACAATTGTCGACAAGTGGGAACAACCGGTATATCGGGGTAGCGGCAGTGCAGGACAGCGTCAGGCCAAAAGACAAGCGGGATCGCCAGTCCACGGAGGAGGCGATTGTCCGTGCCTTCGAGGAAGTGCTGCTGCGCGAAGGCGTGGAAGGGCTGGGCGTGAATGCGGTCGCCCAGCAGGCAGGCGTCAATAAGGTGCTGATTTACCGGTATTTTGGCGGCCTCGCCGGTCTGGCCAGCGAATGGGTGTCAAACAGCACTTTCTGGCCTACGCCACTGGAACTGATCGGCAATGACCCGGAAGCTTTTGACAAGCTCCCGGTCAGGGAAAGGATCCGCAATGTGCTGGTCAACTACGTTGATGCAATCCGCGCACGGCCGCAGACCGTGGAGATGCTCGCGGCGGAACTCATGGCGCCCAGTGAAATTACCCGCGCATTCGCCAATGCGCTGGTGCGGCCCGGTCGCGGCGTGGCCGACTTCATCAAACTGGAGACCGCGGACAGAGATCTGACCGATCAGGTCTGGAATCTGATCTTCATGGTCAATGGACTGGCTTCTTATCTGGCTATTCGGGAGCGCAACAACCCCTCTTATCTCGGTATGGATTTGAACGATGATGAATCCTGGCAGTATCTGCGCGATACTGTGGCTGATCTCGCGGAGAAATACCTGGCCGACTAGCGCGGTAAAGCTTTATGCGACTGAGCGTTCCCGGACACAAAGATTTGCGCAAAATCGTGGTGCTCAACCCCAAAGGGGGTTGTGGCAAATCCACGTTGGCGACGAATCTGGCCGGTTATCTTGCCAGCAACGGCAATCCCGTGGCGATCATGGATTTCGACCCGCAGGGATCCTCCATGCGCTGGCTGAAAATCAGACCCGGCAATTCTGCGCCCATCCACGGGATATCAGCGTTTGATGTACGCAGCAGCGCAACCCGCAGCTGGCAGTTGCGGGTGCCGCCATCAATCCGCTATCTGGTTGTAGATTCGCCGGCTTCGGTACCGCCGGAAAATCTTGCCGAGCTCACGTCGGGCGCTCATGCCATATTAATTCCGGTGTTGCCGTCTGACATTGACGTGCATGCTGCTTCCCTGCTCATGAAGGATTTGCTGCTTATTGCCAAAGTCAGTCGCCGTATGGGGCGCATTGGCGTGGTCGCAAACCGCGTGCGCGAAAACACCGTTGCGTATCGCAAACTCATGCGTTTTCTGAAAAGCCTGTCCATATCAGTGGTGGGTGTACTGAAAGACAGCCAGAATTATGTGCATTCGGCAGAACGCGGGTTGTCTATTCACGAAATGCATACGGCACGCATGAAACAGGACGCCGAACGCTGGGATTCGATCATCCGCTGGCTCGAAACCAAGCTGGAGACACCGTTAACGCCGCGCGACTTCAACCGGCCTCAGGACGGCAACGATATACATCAACTGGCATTGTCGGTGGAACAGCGACCCGACAGTCGCAACCTGCCGGACACCGAATAACCCTGGTGTTGGCTACCAGCCGAGCACTCTGCCGTCTTCGTAATCGAGAAACTGGCCGTTGTTTTCAGCCGTCAGGCCGTCAATCACGGCCAGCATTTTCGTTACTGATTCTTCGGGCTCTATAGATCCCTTCATCTTGAAGCCAGGCGTGGTGTTGACCTGCCCCGGCGACAGCAGCGTAACTATGACGTTCTGGCGCACCGTTTCGAATGACAGCGCGTACATATACATATTCAATGCAGCTTTGCTGGCGCGGTAGCTATACATCATGGGCATCTTCGGGCTTAGCTCGAAGGAGCCTGCCTTGCTGCTGACCACGACAATCTTTTTTTGCTGCGAGGCTGCAACATGCTGCAGAAAGCTTTGCGCCAGTTTCAATGGCCCCATGGCATTCACTTCGTAGCTGCTGCGGGCCATGTCCCAGTCAACCCCTTCCACTTTGGCAAAAGCAGACTTGTAGCGGGGGGTAATACCGGCATTGCTGAGCAAAATGTCGATCGGCGTGTCGGCATACTTTTCTGCCAGTTGATCGATGCGTGCATGGTCTACTACGTCGAGTTCTTCAATAATGAGCCGCGGGTAGTCTTTTGCATTCGCCTGCAATTCCTCGGCCTTCGCCGGTTTGCGGGCCGTCGCAATGATGTTCCAGCCACGTTCGGATAGCTGCCGGACAAACTCAAGGCCGATGCCGCGATTGGCTCCCGTGATCAGCACGGTGGGTTGGTCAGCATCCAGCGCGGTTGTGTCACCGATGGTGGTGTACGTCTGAGCCGATGCCGTGGCATCGGTTGCGGCGGCCATGCCGGCGGTTGCAAAAGCAATAGAAAGTATGAGCAGTAGAGTGGCAGCGGGGCGCATGTCAGTTTCTCCGTAAGCGTTTTTGCCGCGCGGCGTTCCGGCAGCCAAAAATGAAGGACAGACTGTAGCTGTCGGCCCGATTTCCGGCAACGTATCTTTTTGATAGTTGACCGACTACCGGCCCGATTAGTCGATCCAGCGGATCTCCAGGGCGGTTTCCGGGCCAATTTTGGCGTCACTCAGACCGTCCGGCATGGCAGTCTGGCGTTCGGATATGACAATTCTGCCACCCATCAGTTCGGCGATGCTTTGCGGATAAAGCGGAATCTTGTCCGGTTCACCATAGCCTTCCGGAAACTGCGGCAACATATGCGGCGGGCCGTACTTGTCGGTTGCGCCGAGCGTATGCAGCATTTCATGTGCAATCACAAAATTATTGGTTGCGGCCATATCCTCGGCCGCGAAGACATTGACGATTCCTACGCGGCCTTTTTGCAGGCCCACCGAATGTTCCAGTACCGCAGTCTCTTTCGGGTCGTAGTAAACCAGAAACAGCCGGATATCAGGTGCGGGGCCGTTCAGATGGCCGGTCGTTGTATGGGTCCACCAGCGCATTTCCAGACTCCATGCACCGATGCGCAGGAAATTTGAGTCAAACGGCGGTTTGGGCGGTTTTTCTGTCACCGTTTCGCCCAGCAACATGCGCACCGGTCTGTCGATGCCGACCGAATAGCGTTTCGCTTCACGGGCCATGAAATCTTCGATGGAGGCAAAATCCCGGTCACGCAGTCTGCTGATGTAGTTGGTTGTGGCCTCACGGCCATCGCCGTTGATCGGGTAGACCGTGACCCACAGGGTTTCCTGCCAGTCCGTCGCGTTCTGTGCCGACAAATAGGTGCTCAGCCCCACCACAAAGAGGAGCATCAGCAGGGAAAACTTGCGCAGAAACTCAAACATTGCCATCCGGCGCCGCTAATACATCTCATCACCTTAACTGCCCGGCCGGGACAAAAGCGTGAACCAGGTATCAGCAGCCCGGTTCGGAAATTCGTACCGGCGGCCGCAGTGGGCTAGACTAGCGGCGCGCCGCAAGGCTGGCATCCGTGAAGGGGAATTTATGGACAGGAATGCACCGCTCTCAATAGTCACCGCAATCATCGTCAGCGTGATTGGGGTATTCGGTTTGATGACCATGCCGATGGGTATCGGCGTCTATGTTGATACGCTGGGCTTCACCCTGGAGCAGGGCAATCAGATCGTTATTGCAGAAGTGGCGGGCGGCGCGCTGGCCTCGGTACTTGCCATGTTCTGGATCAACAAGGTGAACTGGCGCTATGCAATATTGTTCGCGGCGCTTTGCGTGATTGTCGGCAACGTGCTGACCGTAACGCAGAATGATGCAGACATTATTACCGCGATTCGCTTTGCGGTTGGCCTGCTGGGCCAGGGTACGGCATTTGCCATAGGCGTTTCTATGATCGGCAGCACAGCCGATCATGACAGAAACTTCGGTTTTGTTATCGCCGCGCAGGTCGCGTTCGGCGTTGTAACGCTGGCGACATTGCGGCCACTGGTTGATAATTTTGAATCCATCGGTGGCATGTACCTGCCGCTGGCAGCCCTGGCTGCTATCGCGCTGCTATTTGTTAAATACGTTCCGGAAGGGCCGGCGCAGTCCGAACATCACAGTGGTGACCAGCAGGGTCAGTCGCTGCAACTTCCTGTTATCGGACTTGTTGCCATGCTGATCTGGTGCTGCGGCCTGGGGGCTATCTGGGCCTTCGTGGAGCGCATCGGGGTTGCCGGAGGGCTGGACTCCGTGATGGCACTGCGTTCGCTGTCGGTGAGCACGCTGCTGGCTATAGTCGGTGCGCTCGCGGCGTCGGCGCTGGCAGCCAGAGGTGTGGGACGCTTTCTGCCCGTTACCCTCGCGCTGCTGGTGCAAATGGCAGTCGCCTGGCTGTTGCAGGGTGAAATCACCTTTGTCGAACTGGTTATAAAGGCGTCGATATTTCAGGTTTTCTGGAACCTGACCGGGCCATTCTTTATGGGTGCTATTTCGGCATCGGACACCAGCGGCAAGGTCGCGGTGCTGATCCCTGCCGCACAGACCAGCGGGTTTTTTGTGGGGCCTACCATAGCCGGTATGTTCATGGCAGATGCCGGGCTGGCGGCGGCAAACTGGACCGCGGTGGTGTGCTGCGCGATCGCACTGATAATTTTTATTCCGCTGTCAGCAAGGCTGAAAGCAGCCGGACTGTAGCCATCTCCAGTCGGCGCTAGTCGGTATCGAGCAGATAAGCCGCCAGCTCCGGCGTGGCTCTGGTCTGTAATTCAGTGCCGCTGCGCAGGGTAAACAGGGCGGCGATGTGCTGCTCGGTAGCGAGAACCAGGCCGCGTTCCGGACCCAGCACCAGGAGCGCGGTAGCCAGTGCATCGGCCTGCGCGGCAGAAGGCGCGATCACGCTGACCGCAGCCAGCCCGTGGTTGACGGGGCGTGCGCTGAGCGGATCCAGTGTGTGTGAATAACGGGTACCGTCGCGCACAAAAAAGTTGCGGTAATCACCGGACGTCGCAACGGCATTGCTGCCGGGCGTAATAATAAACTGCACCGGCAGCCCGCCGTCGGGCGCTTCGAGTCCGACTCGCCAGGGTGTACCGTCGGCACGGACACCCGCCGTGCGCAATTCACCGCCAATTTCTACCAGGTAATTTCGGTGGCCACTGTCTTCCAGTAAATAGGCAAGCTGATCCACCGCATGGCCTTTGGCAATTGCCGACATATCGAGCTGAAGTTGCGGGAGCAATTTGCGCAATGCGGGCGGCGACAAGCGAATCTGCAGGTTGCGATAGCCGATGGCCTGACCCGCGCCGGCAATGGTCGCAGCATCAGGTAGGGCACTATTGCCGGAGAGCGCGGCCGGCGGCCCGAAGCCCCACGCATTGACGGCTGGTGCGACGCTGATGTCGAAAGCACCCCGACTCAGTTCGCTGATAGCGGCCGCCAGTTCCGCCAGTTCGGCCAGCTCCGCTGATACCGGGAACCAGGCACTATCACCGTGTCTGTTAAAGCGGCTGATTTCCGAGTCCTCGCGGTAATGCGAGAACCGCTGCTCCTGTGCTTCCAGCATGGCCTCGATCGCTGCATGCTGCCGCGCGCCGCAATCCGCGGGGGCGCAGCCGGTGATGCGCACGGTATAAGTCGTGCCCATGGTATGGCCAGTCAGCACAGAATCCGGCGGCGCCGGCTGGCATCCGCCGGCAACTATTGTCACGATGACAGCGGCTAATCGTCGCAGGCACAACATGGCTGCATCATAGAATGATGGCCGCGTTGCGAACAGGGGGACGTCATGACAGAAATCTATCGCGAAATTTCCATCACCACTTTCAGCAGCCAGAACAGTGACACCGATGTGGCGGCTTTGCGCAGCCTGTTCAAAGCGGCGGGCTGGGCATCATTTGTGATTCTGCTGGGCATGCTGATACACAACATGAATGCGCTCTGGCTGGAGCCAACGTATCTGGGCTTTGTGGACAAGGCTAAAGACTACGGTGACATGGCCAAGATTCAGAATGCCGTCGAAGCGTGCACATGGAGTGAGCCGCAATTGTGTTCGTTCAAGTACAGCGGCTTTGCCCACATGCTGAACGGCTTGCTGTTTCTGTATCTGGCGGTAGTGGCACGGATCCTGTTTCGCCGCTCCAGTCCGGTACTCGGACAACTGGCGTTTGTTGCGGGCCTGCTGGCCGGCCTGGGATTTCTGGCCACCGGAGTCAGCGATATTCCGGGTACGGTCTACGGAACGCTGCTGCGCGAGCTGAACCCGGCGGAAAATGATGCCATATTGCTGGCAACCACCATGATTCGCGGTGTCGTGAATATCATTGCCATCACTGGTCTGAGCCTGTTTGCAGCTTTTTTCGGCCGCGCGGTGCTTAAAACCGGCGTGTTTTCGAAGTGGGGCGCATGGTGGGGCTTCACCCTGTTGTTGCCGGGTTTGGGAGGCCTGATCAGCCCCGTGTTTGGCTTCAGTTACCTGGTACTGGTGCTGCCCTGGCTAATCTGGCTGGGCATGCAGTTCCGCAAGCTCGCCGGCAGTTAGCCTGGCCAAGTCATGCGCGTACAAATTTTCCTGGAGGCAGGGATTCCGCCGCAGCAGGTAGCGCAACTCGGCCGTCTTGCCGGGGACGCCGGCATAGAAACGTTGTGGGCGTCGAGTTTTCCCGGCCGGCGCGAACCGCTGCTATGCCTGTCGGCACTGGCGGCGCAGCAACCGGTCGTGCGCATTGGTGCGGTACCACTAAGTCCGTACGAAATGCATCCATTGAAAATGGCGGAGGCGTTACTGACGCTGAACGATATGTCCGGCGGCCAGGCCTCGGCGACGGTGGGCGGCATTGGGCATTCAGTGATGCGTGTAACCGGACTCACGCCGGCGCGGCGCGTCAGCGCGGTGCGTGATTGCGTGGAAATTATTCGTGCCGCTGCCAGCGGGAAGCACAGCAATTACGAAGGCGCTGTTTATTCTTTGCTGAATTACCAGGCTGACTGGCTGACCGCGCCGCCGCCGCGCATTTATGTGGGGGCCAACGGGCCACAAATGTTGCACATGGCCGGCGCAGTTGCCGACGGCGTCATGCTCAGCGACATGCCGCTGGTGCGCATGGCAGAAGTAATGCAACACATGCGTGCCGGTCGCGCTGCCGGCAGCCTTGCCGACCAGCCGCTGCGGGTGGCGAACTTTTTCGCCTGGCACATCAAGGACGACAAGGCTGCTGCCCTTGCCGAAGCGCGTATGGAACTGATCTGGCGCGGACTGTTGCTGCCATCGCATACAGGGACATTCCTGGAAGAAGCTGATGCATTACTTGTCGACTCCAGACGCGATGCATTTCTGCAGGCCTTCCTGCAGCGGACGCCGGATATCGAGGGTGTACCTGAGCATATCGTCCAGTCGCTGGTAGACAACCTGACGTTTACCGGCGGTCCGCAGGATATTGATCGGGTGGTTGCTGAACTTAGCCGCTTTGCTGCCGCCGGCCTTGATGAGGTGACGCTGAAAATCCACGGCGATGCCGAGCAGGCGATTCGCCTGATCGGCGAACGCCTGATTCCGGCATTGCCAGCCTGAGTATTATTCTTTGGAGCGCACTGACAGTACGGGACAATCGGCGTGCCGCAACACGTCTTCAGTGGTGCTGCCCAGCATCATGTGCTTGACGCCGGAATAGCCATGGGTGGTCATCACAATCAGATCGGCGCCCACTTCATTCGCGTAATTCACCACCTCGCTTGCGGCGTGCCCGACTACCACTTTGGTCGTGAAGCCATGCGGCGCATTGGCGAGGTATTCCTGGCCGAAACGCTCCATGCGCGTTTTGGCGCTTTCCATGAGTTCGCCCGAGGTCGGGATGGCTACCGAGCCCATTTCCAGAGAACTGTATATCTGCGGTTCTTCAACCACATACAAACAGTGCAGTTCGGCTGAGTATTTTTCTGCCAGATCCATAGCCAGAGGCAATGCGGCTACGGAAAGGTCCGAAAAGTCCGTCGGCATCAATATTGTATCGATTTTGTCCTGCATGGCGTTCTCCCTGCTTGTCTTCAGTTGTTATTATTATTCTGCTTCGCAGCCTAACCCGGTTGGATACCGGAATCTACCTACATGTCTGCGCAACTGCGGCAACGGGGGTTATCAATGAATGTAGTTATTACCGGCAGCACCAAAGGTATCGGACTCGGCCTGGCGCGCGAGTTTTTGCAGCGCGGCCACGATGTGATGGTGTCCAGCCGGACTCCGCAGGCAGTTGACCAGGTGGTCGCGGATCTGCGTGAAGAGTGGCCCGAGCGGAATATTGCCGGGCGCGTTTGCGATGTCGCTGATTACGGGCAGGTGCAGAACCTCTGGGATCGGGCGGCCGAAATCCTGGGTTCGGTGGATATCTGGGTTAACAATGCCGGCGTCGAGACCGGCGCCGATCTGTTTTACCGGCAGTCGCGCGAAAGTATTGCTGCCACCGTCAATACCAATCTGATCGGACTGATGTACTGCAATCAGGTCGCCATAGTAGGCATGTACCGGCAGGGCGGCGGCAAAATATTCAATATGGAAGGATTCGGCAGTAACGGCATGATACGTCCGCGGGTGTCGGTGTATGGCACAACCAAATGTGCCGTGCGTTACCTGACCAAGGCACTGGCGGCTGAAATGCAGGGTTCACCGGTCAAAGTGTGTTACCTGAGCCCGGGCATCGTTATTACTGATTTGCTGGTGCCGCCGCCGGAGGAGCGCGGCGCAGGCTGGGAACAGTCCAAGAAAATTCTCAATTTGCTGGCAGATACCGTAGAGACTGTTACACCGTTTCTGGTGGAGGGTATGTTGCAGGCCAGTGAAGGTGGCGCAGCGGTTCGCTGGCTGACGCCGCGAAAAATAGTCGCACGCAAATTGCAGTCCTATTTCCGCAAGCGGGACGTGTTCACCCCGCTCGGGCTCTGAGTGCGCTGCCTGCTGAGTTTTGCTGCATTCCGGCACGGGTCGCCAACCCCCGCGCTGAGAGGCTTTGCAGCCACAAACATGCTGCTGACGGGTATTGCGGGGTGTGACGTACGTTCTTTCTAAGCCGCCCCAAATGCGGCACACTGCTTCCTGTACGTGGTTGTTTTTCTGGGAGTTGTTGGCTGTTGCGAACAACGGGTGAGCGTTGAACAAACGAATAAACCGCTATTCGGCTGAAGCGTCGTCGGCGCTGCCGAACGCCTGCTTTCTGCTTGCTTGTGCGGCAGTTGCTTTTGCCTTGCTGCGCGATGCATCCGGCACCGCGCTGGTGATGTGGCGGCCGGAGGCAGAATACTGGGGGTATCTGGCAGTTCTGCAGCAGTGGCTGCAAAACCCTGACGCACTGGTTAATCCTCTGGTTCGTGATGCTGCTCTGAGCACGCACTTTGTGCCGCTGTTCTGGCTGCTTGCCGGCGTTGGCCGTCTGCTGGGGATGGATGCCATTCAGCTAATGACAGCTGCCGGCATCATCAATTTTGTGTTGCTTGCCACCGGACTGAAGTTGTTCCTCGGCGATTATTTTCGCCATTCCTGGGCGCCGTTTCTGGGCTTGCTGGTGCTGTTTTGCGGTTGGGGTCTGGCCGGCAGTGGTCCCGGTGTTTATCAACTGCGCAACTTCCTGCAGATTGCCGGTGATCCTTCCACCTTTGCGTTTGCCCTCAGCCTGATCGCTTTCTGGGTGACCATGCGGTTGCTGCGCAGTGACGCGACCATGGTGCTGTGGGTGTTGGCGCTATTGCTGCTGCTCGCCCTGGTTGTTGTCAGCCACCCGCTTACCGGATTGTTCTGTGCGCTGGCCTGCGGTCTGCTGGCCGTCACAGAATTTGCCACCTCCTTATGGGGCAGACTGGCTGTATTTGTTGCCGTCGCTGCTGGACTGGCTGCGGCCGAATTGTGGCCATTCTTTTCCGTGTGGAAGCTGGTGCTGGGGCTATACGTGGACAGTTGGCAAAGCTGGTCAGCGGATGCCCTGTTTGCTGCTGCCACGGAGCAAAATGTCGCCCGTCACTGGGCCGCAATACTTTATGACCCCAGCGCTTTGCTTGCGGTACTCGGCGTCAGCCTGCTGGGCCTGCTGGCAGTCCTGCGGCTGCTGCAGCGGGGCGAACAGCCGTTTATCGTCTATGGCGCTGTCCTGATGTTGCTGCCTTACGCCGTTAACCTGGTTGCAGATGTGCCGCAGGCACACTGGTTCTTGCTTTACGCGGTGTTCTTTATGCAGCTCGCATTGATCTGGGGCTGGTTGCGCCTGTTCAGCATATGGAGCGAAATTCCGCGTTCTATTCTGGCCACACCCATGCTGCTGCTTAGTCTGGCCGGTGGCGCCGCAATGCTGGGGGCAAACTACTGGCTGCTGCAGCAGGATCGGCAGGGCAACGTGTATGCCGCGCAAACCCTGCAGTTGCAGGACAGTCGCGCGGCCACCGCCGGTTTGAGCGTGCCGGCGTTGTACCGTGAATTGCTTGCCCCGCTGAGCGACGCCGCAGTGGTAATGGCGCCGCCGCCGGCAGGCTGGCCGGTGCCGGCGTTTAAGGGCAGGATCGTGGCACTTTTGAATCCCAACCCGCTGCTGCCGGATATGGCGGAACGGCAGGCAGCGAGCCGCGAATTTTTCTACGCCGCGCCGGACGATCTGCAGCGCGTGGCGACGGTACAACGTTATGCCGTTAGTCACGTACTGATAAATCAGGCTGACACCGACCTGCACCGCGATCTGCAGACCTGGCTGGACAGCTACGGCCGGCCGGTAACCACACAGGGCAGCTACCGTGTCTATGAACTGGCTCCGGCCCTGCAGCAGATTCGTCTGCCCACGCCGGTACCGGCTGCAGCCGAACCGGCCGAGGCAGCCGCATCAGCCTCAGCCAGTCCCGCACAATCCAAATCACAGCCGCCTGCTGCGCAGGCACCGGCAGACAGTGCTGCTGAAGCGCCACAGGCAACTGACGAAGCGGCTGAGCCGCGGCAGTTCGGCGCACCCATCGCCGCGCCCGTGCTGGACCCGGAGCGCCATGGCGGCTAGCCGGCGATCAGGTCAATCCAGCGCCAGCCCGACCGCCGTCGTCAAGCGACTCAGGTCGGCCGCCTGAATGACGTAGGGCGGCATCAGGTACACCAGTTTGCCGAAGGGTCGAATCCAGACCCCTGCATCAACAAAGCGTCGCTGGGCCGCGGCCACGTCAACATCGTGAGTCAGTTCAACCACGCCGATCGCGCCAAGCACGCGCACATCGGCAACGTTGTGGTGGTCGCGCCAGGGTTCCAGTTCGACCTGCAATTGTTGCTCTATGGCCGCAACCTGCTGCTGCCATTCGCCGGATTGCAATAAATCGATACTGGCGCTGGCGACTGCACAAGCCAGCGGATTCGCCATAAACGTTGGTCCGTGCATCAGTACGCCATGGTTTGCGGATATGCCATCGCGGACGCGTTGGTTAGTCAGGGTGGCGGCCATGCTTACATAGCCACCCGTCAATGCTTTGCCGAGGCACATGATATCCGGCACGATGCCGGCATGTTCACAGGCGAACAGCTTGCCACTGCGGCCAAAACCGGTGGCGATTTCATCGGCAATTAACAGCACATCGTATTGTCAACACAGCCGCGCCCCCGCGCGCCGATAATCGGCCGAATAAAACCACATGCCGCCGGCGCCCTGCACGATCGGCTCCAGTATCAATGCCGCGATTTCGCCGCTGTGCCTGCGCAGCAGTTGCTCGATGGGCGCGGTGTCTGCAGTGCTGGCGGATTCGCTGAAGCGACAATTCGGTCGCGGTGCAAACAGTTGTTCCCGCACCGAGCCGCTGAACAGGCTGTGCATGCCATTGATTGGGTCGCACACTGACATGGCGCCGAAGGTGTCACCGTGATAACCGCCACGAATACTGAGCAGGCGGTTTTTTTCCGGCCGACCTGAGTTGTGCCAGTACTGAATTGCCATTTTCAGTGCGACTTCCACACTGACCGATCCCGAGTCGCTGAAAAATACATAGTTCAGGCCAGCGGGCGTCATCGCTATCAACCGTTCAGCCAGACCGGTGGCCGGCTGGTGGTGCAGACCCCCGAACATGACATGCGCCATTTTCTGCAGCTGGGTAGTGACGGCGCTGTTGAGTATCGGGTGGTTGTAGCCGTGAATGGCGCACCACCACGAAGCCATGCCGTCAATCAGTTCGCGGCCGTCCGCCAGTCTGATGCGCACGCCTGAGCAGGAATCCACCGCGTAGGTGGGTAGAGGCACCGTGATTGACGTGTAGGGGTGCCATACGTGCTCGCGATCAAATTCGTTCACAGCAGCGCGTCCAGCGACAAGTGGCGGAGCGCAAATACGGCGCCCGGGTTCTTGAGCCAGGGAATCTCTCCCAGCAGGGGCGCGTCGAGGCGCTCATCCAAAGTGGCGACATTCTCCTCAGCGACCGCCATATCGGCATCAATATGATTGGCTACCCAGCCGGCAAGCTGCAGTCCGCGCGCGCGGATTGCGGCCGCGGTCAGCAAACTGTGATTGATGCACCCGAGTCGCAGGCCTACGACCAGAATGACCGGCAGGTTAAGCATGCAGGCCAGATCCGCCATGGTTTCGTCGTCGTTCAGCGGTACCAGCCAGCCGCCGGCTCCTTCCACCACGGCAAAGTCGGCCAGCGGCAGCAATTGGCGGCAATGCTCGGCCAGTGGCTCTGCCCGCAGGCGGGTATCTTCGCGCCGGGCGGCGATATGCGGTGCCATGGGTTCGCGCAGCGCCACCGGGTTGACGGCCGGGTAATCCATGTCCAGCGATGCGCTATGCATGAGTTCCCACGCGTCTTCGTTGATCTGCATGCCATCGCGCAGATAACAGCCCGCGGCCACCGGTTTTAGTCCCAGGGTGCGATAGCCCTGTTCATTGGCCAGTTTCAGCAAAGCATTGCTCACCAGGGTTTTTCCCACCGCGGTGTCACTGCCGGTAACAAAGTATGCGTGGCTCACAGTATTCAGTGTTCCTGCTGTATGGCCTGCAATGCATTAAGCAGGTGATCAATGTCCCGTTCATCGTGTGCCGCAGTCACGGTAATCCGCAAGCGGGAGCTGCCGCGCGGCACAGTCGGCGGCCGAATGGCGGTGACCAATATGCCTCTGGCCTCGAGCGCAGCGCTCAGTTTCAGGGCATCTCGCTCGCTCCCCAGCAAGACCGGCTGAATCGGAGTTGCAGAATCAGCCAGTTTTAACCCCAGTTGCGTGGCACCGGCGCGAAAGCGTTGCATAAGTTCGTGCAAACGATCACGTCGCCATTGTTCGTCACACGCGATGGTCAGGCTGGTCAGAGTTGCCGCCGCCACTGCAGCTGGCAGCGCCGTGCTGTAGATGTAGGTGCGGGCATGCTGAATCAGCGTTTCAACCAGCTCTTCGCTGCCGGCCGCAAAACCGCCCTGCGTGCCAAATGCTTTGCCGAGCGTGCCGATGAGCACCGGCACATCGTCCGGTGTAAACCGGTCCGGCTCTGCCAGGCCTCGGCCCGCCGTTCCCAGCACACCCAGACTGTGCGCTTCGTCCACCATCAGCCAGGCACGGTGCCGCCTGGCAACGGTTGCCGTGGCAGCGATGTCGCAGACACTGCCATCCATGCTGAAGGTGCCGTCGCTGACCACCAGTTTGCGCCCGGCCCGGCCGCGCTGCTCTGCCAGTTTGTTGTCGAGATCCTGCAAATCCCGGTGCGCATAGCGGCGAAACCGCGCGCCGCTGAGCAGGCCGCCGTCGAGCAGCGAGGCGTGATTGAGACGGTCTTCAAATACCGCATCGCCTTTGCCAAGCAGCGCATTGATGGTGCCGACATTGGCGGCGTAGCCACTGGCATAGAGCAGGCAGCGCGGGCGGCCGGTGAATTCTGCCAGTGCCTCTTCAAGTTCGTGATGGGCAGCGGTATGGCCGCATATCAGGTGCGAGGATCCGCTGCCGGCTCCCCAGCGGTCTATCCCCGCCTTGAAGGCGGTGCGCACCCGCTCGTCATTGGCCAGCCCGAGGTAGTCATTGCTGCAGAAATTGAGCAGCTTGCGGCCGGCCACGGTTATCTCGCGGCCCTGTGCCGAGTCCACAGTCTGCCGCCGGCGGTAGAGATTGTCGGACCGCCGCTGCTGCAGATGCTGATGAAGATTGTCGAAATCGGCCAACTGGACGTTCAGATAGTTGTTTTTGGAATAGTCGGCATGCCGACAGGACTGGAGCGGAATTATAGGCCTGAAACCGGCCGCCGGCTGCCCCTGTCCGGTAAATGGTCAGAGGGCACTTAATAATAAGGCTCAATTTCCACGTTGCCCCTGTGTGCCGCAGAATACGCCCCCGGGGAAAGCCCCGTGCGCGGTTCAGGCCGTGCAGCCCGGTACACAACAATCGAATCAGCAGAGGAACAGCATGTCAGACAACAACCGGAACATCCCGCTTTACACAGCGGGTGCGATGCAGATGTCCTGCGAGGCCGTGAACGGCTGCAAAGACAAGGAATCCGCCATCGAAGTGCGCAAGCGGACGCTGGCAAAAATCCGCAACTATGTCTCGGTGAACAAAATGTTCGTCCAGTTCTACAACGGCAGCAATGTCGGGGTCATGGTGTTGCCGGAGTATATTCTGAGCGGTTTTCTGCTGGGCGAGTCGCATGCGGAATGGCATCACAAAGCCTGCATCGAATATGACGGTTTCGAGTACGAGGAACTGGGCAGCATAGCGCAGGACAATGATTTGTATCTGGCGGGTAACGTCTATGAGATTGATCCAAACTTTCCCGACCTGTATTTTCAGACCTGTTTCATTATTGCGCCGAATGGCAATGTTGAGCTGCGCTATCGCCGTTTGACCTCATCCTTCGAGCTTACCCCGCATGACATTCTCGACAAGTATCTGGACGTTTATGGCATTGAGGGATTGTTCCCGGTACTCGATACGCCATACGGCCGGCTAGGCTGTATCGCTTCAGAGGAAATCATGTGGCCCGAACTGGTACGGGCCATGTGTCTGCGCGGCACGGAAGTGCTGTTGCACCCGACCAGTGAACCAGGCAGCAATAAAGGCAATGACCGGCAAATAGCCCGTAGCGCCCGCGCTATTGAAAACCATATCTATATAGTCGCGGCCAATACCGCCACCATTGATGGAATTCCGATTCCAGCCTATACGTGCAGTGCGCATTCCTGCGTGATGGATTACAAGGGTGACATCATGGCCGAGGCGGCGCAGGGCGGTGAGAGCATGTTCGCCCATGCCATCATTGATATCGATTTTCTGCGGGCGCGCCGCCGCCAGGGCGGCATGTTTAATCACTTTTCCCGTCAGCTGACCGATGTTTACGCAATGATTTACGATAAATATCCGGTACGCACCGGCAATACGCTGCTCAAGGACGGTGAAATCCAGCCGCATCCGGATAAGGACTGGTTCCGTGCGCGGCAGGAAAACCTGCTGGAGCGATTAACCAAGAACGGCGTATTGTAACCGTGCGGTTCGGCCGCGTTGCGGCTTACCAGAACATCGCGGATGGTGTATTTTCTGCTGTCTGCCCGGTTTTAATGAC
>CAYGKB010000008.1:0-23157 GCA_964350425.1 uncultured Chromatiaceae bacterium
TGAAAGGTGGCAAAAATATCTTTAGTGGTGACGGCTACGGTGGCCTGAGTGAAACAGCGTTGTACTACATTGGCGGCATTATTCAGCATGCGCGTGCCATTAACGCATTTGCCAACGCCTCCACCAACAGCTACAAGCGCCTGGTTCCTGGCTTCGAAGCGCCCTGTATTCTGGCGTATTCGGCTCGTAACCGTTCGGCATCGATCCGTATTCCGTTTATTGCCAATCCGAAAGGACGGCGTATCGAAGTGCGCTTCCCGGACAGTACCGCAAACCCGTATTTCGCGTTTGCTGCCATGCTGATGGCGGGTATCGACGGTATTCAGAACAAGATCCATCCCGGCGATGCCATGGACAAGGATCTGTATGACCTGCCGCCGGAAGAAGAAAAGCAGCTCAAGACCGTCTGTTATGCCTTTGACCAGGCGCTGGACGCGCTCGACAAAGACCGCGACTTCCTGCTGGCTGGTGATGTGTTCGACAATGACCTGATCGACGGTTATATCGCTCTGAAAAGCGAAGAAGTGCAGCGTCTGCGCATGAGTACCCACCCGTGCGAAGTGGACATGTACTACAGCCTCTAGGCCGCGCAGCGCGCTGACAGGCGTAAACATAAGCTGGCCAACCTCCCGGGCATCAGGCCCGGGAGGTTGAGTTGGCCCCCCGGCCAGCATGGCGTTATGCTTTGGGTATGTGCAAACAGACTTTTTTCACTGCTCTGCTAACGCTGTCTGTGGCGGTTTCCGCACCGGTTCCGGCCGATGAAATCTACCGTTGGGTAGATGGCAACGGTCAGGTTCATTATTCGGATGTACCGCGCGACGGGGCCGAGCAGATCGAGCTGAATCCGGCGCAGGCATTTTCCGCGCCGGCTGTTGCACGCCCTGCTCCGGCAGCCAGCCAAACTGCTGCAGAACCGGCCGAGGTTTATGCAGCACTGGAAATTGTGAGCCCGACGCAGGAGGAGACCATTTGGAACACCGGCGGCATCATCACCGTCTCAGTGAGCCCGGAGCCGGCACTGAAGCCCGGCCACAGTCTCAACATCTATTACGACGGCCGGCTGATCGCAGCGAAAGCACCGCGAGCGACCAGTGTGCAATTGTCAGAGGTGTATCGCGGCGAACACCGTATCTCGGCAGAGATTCTGGACGTGAACGGACGGGCGGTGAAGCAGGCGCAACCGGTGACGTTCTTCTACAAGCAAACCTCGGTCAGAAACTGACCAGCCAGCCGGGAGCTGCCCCGGCCAATCCGGGCCCTGCCATGACTGAGCGTTCTGCCGCAGGTTCTGCCAGACAAAATCTCGAAAATCTTTTTGATGCCCTGGCTACAGCGGTGCTGGTGCTGGATGCCGGCAATCGTGTTGCCGCTCTGAATACAGCGGCCGAAGGGCTGCTCGGAATCAGCGCCAAGCGGGCGCGCGGTAAAACGCTGGCGCACCTGGCGCCGGGGCTCGATGAGCTGGATGAATTGTGTTCCCGGGCGCGTGCCGAATCACAAAGCTTCGGCAAAACACTGCGCGTGATGGCGCCGCAGCGCGATGGCAGCGAGCTTGAAGTTGCCGCACGTGTCAGTCCTGCCAATGATGGCAGCAGCGATATTCTGATGGTTGAACTGTTTGATATCACCCAGCGACATCAGCTGGACCGTGAAAACGCGCTGGTGGCGCAGCGCGGCGTCAGCCGGCGCATGCTGCAGCAACTCGCGCATGAAATTCGCAATCCCCTGGGTGGCCTGCGCGGCGCCGCACAATTGCTGGAGCGCGAGCTGGATGATCCATCCCTGCATGAATTTACGCAGGTCATTATTGGCGAGGCCGACCGACTGGAAGGTCTGGTGGCCGGATTGCTGGGCCCCGGCGGGAAACCGGACATGCAATTGCGCAACCTGCATGAGGTGCTTGAGCATGTGGCGCGCCTGGTGGGCAGCGAGACCCCGGGGCTGCAGATTCAGCGCGACTACGATCCCAGCCTGCCGGAGCTGTTGCTGGACAGCGATCAAATGACACAGGCTTTTCTGAACCTGATGCGCAATGCGGCTCAGGCCATGGATGGCGAAGGTGAGCTAGTTCTGCGTACCCGCGTCCGCACCCATCAGGTCTTGAGTAACCGCATGCACCGGCTGGTTGCGGTAGTGGAAATTGAAGACAGCGGGCCCGGCGTCCCGGATGAAATTGCCGAAACCATTTTTTATCCGCTGGTAACCGGCCGAAATGACGGTACTGGTATCGGCCTGCCGCTGGCGCAGGAACTGGTCAACCGTCATCAGGGGTTGATTGAGTTTGTATCGCAGCCCGGTCGAACCGTGTTTTCAGTAAGTCTGCCGGTTGCCGCTGATCCGGATGAGGCCGCCGCGCCATGAACATTGCCAGCCGCCAGAGTGTGTGGATAGTCGATGATGATGACTCGGTGCGCTGGGTGCTGGAAAAAGCCATGCAGCGGGACGGCATGGATGCACGCGGTTTTGCCAACCCGCAGGCCGCACTGGATGAGTTGTCGCTGCAACGGCCGGATGTACTGATCACCGATATTCGTATGCCCGGTATGGACGGGCTGGAATTTTCCAGCCAGATCGCAGCCATGAATATCGATCTGCCGATTATTGTTATTACTGCGCATACCGACCTGGACAGTGCCGTCGCGGCGTATCAGTCCGGCGCTTTTGAATACTTGCCCAAGCCTTTTGATGTCGACGATGCCGTATCGCTGGTCAATCGAGCTGCCGAGGCCGGCCGTGCACGCAAGGCCGGATCAGCCGCGGCAGCCGCTCCCGGCATGTCGGGCATGGTCGGCCAGGCCCCGGCCATGCAGGATGTATTCCGTACCATCGGGAGGCTCTCACGAGCCAGTATGACCGTGCTGATCACCGGCGAATCGGGCACCGGCAAAGAACTGGTTGCGCGCGCTCTGCACGAGCACAGTCCGCGCGTCAACGAACCTTTCGTGGCGCTGAATACCACCGCAATTGCGGCGGAACTGCTCGAATCGGAATTATTCGGTCACGAGCGTGGCGCTTTTACCGGCGCAGACCGGCAGCGCATCGGGCGGTTTGAACAGGCCGATGGCGGCACCCTGTTTCTGGATGAAATAGGCGACATGTCGCCGGATTTGCAGACCCGCCTGCTGCGGGTGCTGGCTGAGGGCGAGTTCTACCGGGTCGGAGGCCAGAAAGCGATTCGGGTTGATGTGCGGATCATTGCAGCCACCAACCAGAATCTTGAGGATGCGGTTGCCGCAGGCGATTTTCGCGAAGACCTTTACCATCGTCTCAATGTCATGCGTATCAATACGCCGCCATTGCGGCAGCGACGCGAAGACATACCCATGCTGGTACAGCACTACCTCAATAAGGCGGCCGGTGAGCTTGGCGTCGATGCCAAAACGATCAGCGACGATGCACTGGACAAGCTGAGTGCTTTTGACTGGCCCGGCAACGTGAGGCAACTGGTGAACGCAGTGCGACGCATGACGGTAACGGCACCCGGTAATGAGATTCGCCCGGCTGACCTGCCCCCGGAAATCGGTGGCCGCAGCAGCAGTGCTGCCAGTGACTGGAGCGATGCACTGGCGGCCTGGGCCGGACGTAAACTGGCTAATGGCGCAACCGCCCCATTGCTGGAGGAAGCGCAGCCCGAATTTGAGCGCGCCCTGATTCGCTCCGCTATGCAGGCTTCCGGGGGACGTAAACAGGATGCCGCCCGCCTGCTCGGCTGGGGGCGCAACACACTGACGCGCAAGATTAAAGAGCTGGGTCTTGGCTAGCCGGCAACCGATACTTTAATCATTGCGTCGCCCTGCTGGATCTTATCTACCACGTCGAGGCCTTCGGTGACCTTGCCGAACACGGTGTGGCGGCCGTCCAGGTGCGGCTGCGGGCTGTGACAGATGAAGAACTGACTGCCGTTAGTGCCTGGCCCGGCATTGGCCATCGACAGGGTGCCGCGCTCATGCTGATGCGGGTTGCCGTCGAATTCGTCCTCGAACCGGTAGCCCGGGCCGCCGGCGCCGGAACCGGTCGGGTCGCCACCCTGAATTACAAAATCAGGAATTACGCGGTGAAAACTGACGCCGTCATAAAAGCCTTCCTGTGCCAGAAAAACAAAGTTGTTCACTGTTTTGGGCGCGGCTGATGCATACAGCTCGATTTCTATCAGGCCTTTGCTGGTTTCCATCGACACCTTGTAGTCATTTTCTGTATCAATCTGCATTTCGGGCGGGTTGTCCCACTGCTTGCTCATATGTATTTCCTGGTTTTGTTGTTCAGCCGGATACGGCTTCGTCGAGTTCGTCGTCACTGGCGTGCATGGAGCCCACCAGCTCGGCGATATTACTGAAATTGTGCCTGGTCAGGTATTCGGCAATACCGCTGTTGATAGCCTTGCAGACGAGCGGGTCGTAAAACAGCGCTGTGCCGACGCCGACAGCCGCGGCGCCGGCAATGATGAACTCCAGTGCATCACGTGCGGAGGCAATACCGCCCTGCCCGATGATCGGCACGCGATGGCGGCGAGCCACCTCGTACACCTGTTTTACCTTTAACAGTGCAATGGGTTTGATCGCCGGGCCCGACAAGCCGCCCTGAATATTGCCGATTACCGGTTGCCGTTTATCCACATCGATGGCCATGCCCATCAATGTATTGACAACGGCAAGCCCGTCACTGCCGGCCTCGATACAGCGCCGGGCATTCTCCTGAATGTCTGTCTGGTTGGGTGACAGCTTGGCAATGATGGGTTTGCTGGTATTTGCGCGGCAGGCTTCAACAACGCGTGCCGACATATCCGGATCGTTGCCGAAGGAGACGCCGCCTTCTTTAATATTCGGGCAGGAGATGTTGATTTCGATGGCATCAATGGGCGAATCATCGAAGCGCTTGGTAACCGCTGCGTAGTCCTCTACGGTAGAGCCACACACGTTAGCCATGAATCGTGTTTCGCTGAAATCCAGCATAGGCAGAATATCGTCAACAACTTTATCTACCCCGGGGTTTTGCAGGCCGATGGCGTTCAGCATGCCCTCCGGCGTTTCGTAGACGCGGTGCGGGGCATTGCCGAGCCGCGGTTCCAGAGTTGTGCCCTTAAGTACAATCGCGCCGGCGTCACGGTTCGAGAAACCCGCCACACGCGTGTATTCTTCGCCGAAGCCCACGCAGCCAGACAGCAGCACTATGGGTGATGTCATCTGCAGACCGCAGAAATTGGTCGCCAGTGCGGGGTTATGGGTGAATTTGTCTGTCATGAAAATCGAGTGCCGCTGTGTTTGATCTGATTCTTTATCAGCCGGAAATTCCTCCGAACACGGGCAATATCATACGCGTTTGCGCCAACACCGGCACCACACTGCACCTGGTGCATCCGCTGGGCTTTGCGCTGGATGACCGGCGTATGCGCCGTGCCGGCCTCGACTACCATGAATATGCAGCGGTGCAGGAACATGATTCGCTGCAGAATTGTCTGCAGTCGCTGCAGCCACGACGGCTGTTCGCGCTGTCCACGCGCGGCAGTCGTAGTTATGCCGCGGTGACTTACCGTGACGGCGATGCCTTTCTGTTCGGGCCGGAAACCCGCGGCCTGCCGCAGGAAACTCTCGATGCGCTGCCCGCCGAACAGCGTCTGCGGATTCCGATGCGACCGGATAATCGCAGTCTGAACCTGTCCAACTCGGTCGCAATTGTGATTTACGAAGCCTGGCGGCAGCAGGGGTTCATCGGGGGTCGGTGACCGCATTGAGAAGCGCTTGGGCGGGGGTGGTTGTCGCGGCGAATCGGAGCGTAGCGACTGAGCCGCGAGGACCATTCCCCGACCGGGCGCTTCGGAATGTGACGCGAATCACAATAGAAAGCCGTTCGCCAGGCTATCGTGATCATATAGCGCGCTGGCGGCCAGGGACGGCCCCCGCGCTTTTTTCTTGCCCGGCGACGCGGCGCCGGCGAATTCAGTCTTCAGCTTTGACTTCGCGCTGCATCAGCGCGGCGACCGCTTCCTGGGGTGCGGCCCCTTCATAGAGAATCCGGTAGGCCTGCTCGCAAATCGGCATTTCCACGCCCAGATCCTGCGCAACCTTATGCACGGCGGCAGCGGCCTTGATGCCCTCCACCACCTGGCCGATTTCGGCACAGGTTTCCTCGACGGTCTTGCCGGCTGCGAGCGCCAGACCCATGCGTCGGTTGCGCGACTGGTCATCGGTGCAGGTCAGCACCAGGTCACCCATGCCGGAAAGCCCGGCAAAGGTATCGGCATTGGCATGCAGCGCCACGCCCAGACGGGTCATTTCTGCCAGACCCCGGGTGATCAGCGCAATGCGGGTATTGGCGCCGAAACCCAGACCGTCGGACATACCGGTTGCTATTGCCAGAACATTTTTAACCGCGCCGCCGACTTCCACGCCAATCATGTCGGTCGATGTATAGGCGCGAAAGTTCTTGTCAGAAAAACGCCATGCCAGCTCATCCGCAAAATCAGCATTGGTTGCGGCCACGGTCATCGCGGTCGGCAAACCCAGGCCGACTTCGCGCGCAAAGGTCGGGCCGGAAACCACCGCCAGCGGCACTTCGATGCCCAGCGCTTCATGCGCGACCTGATGGGGCAGCTTGCCGGAGCTGACTTCAAAACCCTTGGTGGCCCAGGCAACGCGGGCATCACCCTGCAACTGCGGGCGAATACTCTCCAGCACGCTGCGGAACACATGACTGGGAACGCACACCAGCAAATCGCGATTGCGGCTGACCAGTTCGTCGAGATCGGCGCAGATGGCAAGATTGTCAGGTATCGGGCATTCCGGCAAAAACACCGTGTTGCAGCGTTGTTCGGTTAATGCCTGAATCACTTCGGGTTCGCGGCCCCACAACGACGCCTGTTGTCCCGCGCGCGCCAGCTGAATTGCCAGCGCTGTACCCCAGGAACCCGCGCCGATAATACCGATCGCTTTAGAGCCTGAATTCATGGCGTTGTCCTGCCAACCTGCCTAGGCCTGCGCGCCCTGCTGATTCTGCGCCTGTGCATACAGGCCTTCAAAATTTATCGGTTGCAGGACCAGTGGCGGAAAGCCGCTTTTACCAACCAGCGTGGCAATGGTTTCACGCGCATATGGAAACAGGGTCGCCGGACACTGGGTGCCCAGCAGCACGGCAGTTTGCTCGGCAGTAAAGCCGTTAATAACAAAAATACCGGCCTGCAGCAGTTCAACCAGAAAAATAGTCTTGTCGCCGTGCCTGGCATGCACGGTTATGCTCAGCACCACTTCGAACCGGTTGTCATTCAGCTGAGCATGACTGTTCCGGATGTTCAGTTCGGTTTCCGGTTCGACATTGGGCTCGCCAAAAATCTGTGGTGTGCTGGGGGCTTCCAGTGACAGGTCCTTGACGTAAATCTGCTGCAGGGCAAAGGTCGGGTTCGCTTTCCCGCCGGTGCCGCCGGAACCGTTTCCCGCGCCATTGCCGGCTCCCTTGTCGGTGCCGTTTTCTGTCATGCCCTGATACTCCGTTAGTTCTCTGAGGCGCCAAGCAGGCGATCAAGTTCGCCACTATGCTCCAGCGCAGCCATATCATCGTAGCCGCCAATGGCGCGGTTATTTATAAAAATCTGCGGCACGGTGTAGCGACCGCTGAGTGCTTCCATCTCACGACGCAATTCGCTGTTGCCGGCGATATTGATGTCTTCGAATTCCACTGATTTGTGCTGCAGCATATTGCGAGCCGCCGAACAGTAGCCACAGCCCGGCCGGGTATATATTTTAACGGTGGCGGCTGACTGCACGGCCGGTCAGTCCGCGCCGACCAGCGGCAGGTTTTCCTTGCGCCACTCCTGCAGACCACCGCGCAGGCTGAATACATTGTCATGGCCTGCTTTGCGCAGCTGGGCGACGCATTCACCGCTGCTGGAACCGGTATCGCAGACCAGTACTGTATTCTTTTTGCCTTGTTTCAGACTGGCCGGGTTTTTCAGTAACTCATCCCGGGGAATATTGCGCGCATCGACTATGTGACCGCCGCCAAAATCGTCTGCCGGCCGCACGTCAACGACCTGACTGCCCTGGTTAATCATCCTTACGGCGACGGGGATGCTCAGGCTGGCAATGTTGCGTGCCTTGAGCTTGAGCTCATAAAAAATGACCGCCAGTGCACTGGCCACCAGACCGGTGACCAGGATCAGGTTGTTATTAGCGAATTCTACGATAGCTTGCATGTCGGCTCCTGCTGGTGGGCGCGGATTATACCCCTCCCGGGGCACCTGTTTGGCCGTCTGGCAGCCGGTGCTACACTCGGTCCGCCATGGATCGGTGCCGCCGTTTTCTGCTGTTGTTGATGCTGGCCGTTGCGCAGCCCGCGACGGCTGACGATCGCGCTCGTGCCGAGGCGGAGCTGGAGGCGGTGCGCGAGCGCATCGAGGCATTGCAGGCCGAATTGCGGCAGGAGGGCCAGCGACGCAGCCGCGCCGAAAAACAGCTCCGCGAAATCGAGACCACTGAACAGGAAGCCCGCCGCAAGTTACAGGAGCTGCAACGGCAGAGTCAGGCGGCCGGCCGGCGCCAGACGGAATTGCGTGAACAGGAGCAGGCCCAGCAGGCTGAACTGCAGGTACAGCGTGCCGCGCTCGCCGGGCAACTGCGGATGGCCTATATCAACGGCGATGCAGAATGGCTGCGCGTGGTGCTGAGTCAGCAGCAGCCGGCTTTGCTGGGGCGGCGCATGACCTATTACGGCTATTTGTCGCGGCAGCGCCAGGCAGCGATTGAGCAATTGCGCATGGTGCTGGAGCAAATCGCGACCACGCGACAGCAGATCCAGGAACAGATGCAGCGCCTGGCGCAGCTCGAAGCCGCCGCCGCGGATCAGCTCGAAGACATTGCCAACACCCGGGCGGACCGTGCGCGGGTGGTTGCCCGTATTCGTGCTGACATGGCAACGCGGGATCAGGAAATCGCAGCGCTGAAATCGCAGGAAGCAGAACTCGGG
The DNA here is from genome assembly GCA_964350425.1 of uncultured Chromatiaceae bacterium. Lineage (GTDB taxonomy): Bacteria > Pseudomonadota > Gammaproteobacteria > Steroidobacterales. The sequence goes on from CAYGKB010000008.1 coordinate 8,956, forward strand.
CAACTGGTTGCGGCGCTCGCCAAACGCCTGCCGGCCATGCCTGACGTTGATGCCGAGCCGTTTGCGGGACAGGCGGCCAGCCTGGAATGGCCGGTGAACGGCCCGCTGCTGAAAAGCTTCGGCCAAGCCCGTGCTGATGGCAGTCTGCGCTGGAATGGCGTCCTGCTGGGGGCGCCGGCCGGCAGCGAGGTCAGGGCCGTTTATCATGGCCGTGTGGTGTTTTCTGACTGGCTGGCCGGCATGGGCCTGCTCACCATTGTTGAGCACGATGGCGGCTACATGAGTCTGTATGGTCACAATCAGGATTTGCTCAAAGAGGTTGGTGAATGGGTGGCGCCCGGCGAGGCGATTGCCCATGTCGGCGACAGCGGTGGCCAGGCCAACGCGGGCCTGTATTTTGAAATCCGCAAAGATGGTCAGCCGGTGGACCCCCGAAACTGGGTCAAATAGCCCAGAATTCTATTAATTCCTTAAAATCTGCGAACTTACGCCATTTCCGGCATGCCGGTGCTGTGCTAAGGTGTTAGCGCCTCTGGGCTGCCGGAATAGGGATGTCTCGCCAACCACGCAAGATCTTACTGGTAGCCGCCGGAACCGCTTTGGGTCTGGCGGTTTCGCTTGCGTCCGGAGTATTTGCACAAAAAGGCTCTGTACCGGACGAAACCCTGCCCTATGAGCAGGCGCGCCTGCTGGCCGAGGTGCTGGAACGGGTGCGCGAGGAGTATGTCGAACCCGTCGAGGATGCAGCGCTGATCGAAAGTGCGGTGCGCGGCATGGTCATGAACCTTGATCCGCATTCGCAGTATCTGGACTGCGATGAATACGAAGAAGTGCGGATATCCACGACCGGTAACTATTCCGGGGTCGGGTTGGAAGTGCACATGGGCGACGGCGAAGTGCGGGTGGTAGCCGCCATCGACAGCACACCGGCAGCCCGAGCCGGGTTGCAGTCGGGCGATGTCATTCTGAGCATTGACGATACCGAACTGACCGACAATAACTTCAACGAAGCCGCTAACCTGATGCGCGGCAAACCCGGCACTGCTGTCCGTCTCAGCGTACGGCGCGACGGCGAGACGGAACCCCTTGCCTTCAACCTGGTGCGCAACAGCGTACAAGTGCAAAGCGTCCGGCATGAATTGCTCACTGATGAAGTGGGCTATATCCGCATCAGCCATTTCAGTGAAACCACCTGGAAAGACACCCGCCGGGCGGTGCAAAAACTGCGCCGGGCTGCGCGCAATGAATTGCAGGGCCTGGTGCTGGATTTGCGCAACAATCCCGGCGGCGTTCTGGATGCTGCGGTCGACATTTCCGACGGCTTTCTGGATGGCGGTTTAATCGTGTCGGCCAGCGGCCGCGGTCCGGATGCCAATTTCAGTCATCTGGCCCGCGACGGTGATCTGCTCCGTGGCGCCCGCATGGCCGTACTCGTGAATGAAGGTTCCGCTTCTTCCGCAGAAATCGTTGCCGGTGCGCTGCAGGACAACCAGCGCGCTGTGATCGTGGGTACCCGGACTTTTGGCAAGGGATCGGTGCAAACAGTTATGCCGTTATCGAGCTGCCGGGCCATAAAGCTGACAACTTCGCTGTATTACACGCCGGACGGCAGTTCGATTCAGGGTACCGGCATCACGCCCGATCTGCTGGCAGAGCGGGACCCGGCGCTGGATGCGCTGGCCAGTATTACGGCTCACCAGACTGACGCAGGTGCAGCGCTGTTGCAGGGCGATTCACAGTTGCGCGTGGCGCTCGAAGCGCTGCAGGAAGAGCGTATAGTGCAGAGCATGGCGCCGGACTGACCGGGCGCGTCACGTATCCACGGAAGGATGCATGAACAAAATTGCGGCATTGTTTTGGCTGATTGTCGCCGGTAGCGTCGCACCGGCGTATGCTGCGGATGAAACGCCGCCGGCATTTATTGCCATTATTATTGATGATCTTGGCAACCAGCTTACCGCCGGGCGTCGTGCTGTGGCGCTGGCTGCGCCGCTGGCGTGCGCTGTTATGCCGCATACTGTCTATGGTGCGCAGCTTGCCCGCGAGGCCCATATTGCGGGCAAGGAAGTGATGCTGCACCTGCCCATGCAGGCAATACAGATGGAGCGCATTGCCGGCCCGGGGGAAATCACCCTCGAGAACAGCATTCTGCAACTGCGCCGAATCGTCGCAAATGATCTGCTTGCGGTGCCGCATGTGGTCGGCGTGAACAACCACATGGGCAGCCTGATCACCCGTCACCCCGGTCATATGCGCTGGCTCATGGACGAGCTGGCCAGCCATGGCAACCTGTTTTTTATTGACAGCGTCACCACACCGGCGAGTGTGGCCTATGCGACCGCACTGGAGCGCGGTCTGCCCGCTGCGCGTCGGCATGTGTTTGTGGATGATGACCCGGCGCCGGCGCAAATTGCCGCACAGTTCGAACGACTGAAAAACCAGGCGCGTCAGCGTGGTTATGCCATTGGCATCGGCCATCCTTACGACAGCACCATGACTTTTCTTGAGCATGCCCTGCCCGCATTGCAGAGCGATCCGGCCTTTACCGTAGTCCCGGTCAGCGAAATCGTTGCCCGGCTTGATCAGGGTCAGTTGCAGCGCGAGCCTGACCTGCTGCAGATCAGCCTGGCCGCCGCCGCTGCAGGCGAACGCTGATGAACTGGAATGACTGGAACAGCTCTGCAGCGGGGATCAGGCTGGCGCTGCTGCTGGCGGGGGCGCTGTTGCTGTTCAGTGGCTTTGGCGCGGCGGCGGGCGATATCGGCTGGTCCCAGTTGCAGGGGGTAACAGCCGCGCTGGCAAGCTATGGCCTGGGCGTGGCGGCAGTGGTCTGGCTGCCGTTTGTCAGTAACGACCGGCAGCGTCAGGCTGCGGCACTCAGCATACTGATGATTGTTCTGGTGGCAGCCACCGTGCTGCTTACCCATGCCGCCTACATTGCCACCCTGCTCTGGTTGCCGGCGCTGCACGGCGTGTTGCGGCTCTGCCGGCGCGATGCCGCGATTGCGGCAGCTAGCTGTGGGTTGCTCTGGCTGGTGCTGAATAATTACACGCATCCCACCGAGCTAAAGGCATGGGCGCTCAGTCTGTTGCTGTTATTTCCGGCACTGCTGGTGTTATGGGTGCTGCGCGGCCTGAGCGGTGAAGTGACTGATTCCCGCAATCGCATTACTGCGCTGTCCTACCGCGATGAACTCACCGGACTTTTGAATATGCGCGCGTTCACACGCATGCTGCATACTGAACACCGTAAGGCTGCGGCAGGTGCGGGTCAGTATGCGCTGCTGCGGATAGATATAGATCATCTGCAGGTATTCAATGACCGCTACGGCCATGAACAGGGCAACCGCGTAATTGTTGCGGTAGCCGACGCGATCAAGCGCAGTACGCGCAGCGATGATCTGGTCGCGCGGTATGGGGGTGACGAATTTGTAGTGTTTCTGCCCGATGCCGGCGATGAGGTTGCCGAAGCCGTAACCAACCGGATTGCGCAGAATGTTTACAATATCACTTTGTCATTTGATCGCAGCATGCAGCGGGTTGGCGTAAACACCGGTATGGCAATTTATCCCGACAGCGGCACCAGCATTCAGGAGATGCTCAGCTTCGCCGACCGGGCTATGTATCGTGACAAAGAGTTTCGCCGCAATGTTCAGCAGCGCAAGGCAGATATCAGTCAGCTCAAAGCACAGGCTGGCGTGGAAGACTGGGGTTAATGGTCTGGCGCTGGTAAGCGGCAGGCAGAGCAGGGGCTATGGAACGAAGTTTTTTGCTGCAGTTTTGTGTTGTCGGCGCGGGGGGCTTTTTCGGCGCCGGTCTGCGTTTCGCGCTCGGTAGCTGGATACATCGCACCTGGCCGGCGGTGGCATTTCCCTACGGCACCATGGCAGTGAATGTTCTCGGCTGTTTGCTGATCGGGCTGCTGGCGGGCTGGCGACAACCGCTGGAGCCGGGGCTGCGATTGTTTCTGATGGTGGGGCTGCTCGGCGGGTTTACTACCTTTTCCGCGTTTGCTCTGGAAACGCTGGCCCTGGCGCAACAACAGCACCATTTGCTGGCCTTTACCAACGTTGCGGCGAAACTGCTGTTTGGCCTGGCGGCCGCGTGGGCCGGGTTTGAACTTGGCCGGCTGCTGGGAAACTAGCGCGTCAGCCGGATATCGCCGCACGAATCAGGGCAGCGTGCTGTTCCAGAACGCCGATATCCTCCATATCGGCAGCATGCTGCCGTGCAGGCCGACCGTCATAGCAGGGCAAAATATGCACGTGATAGTGAAACACGCTTTGCCCTGCCGCAGCGCCGTTTAGCTGCATGATGCGGATGCCGTCGGCCTGCATGCCCTGCCGCACTGCCGGTGCCAGCCGGCGCACCGTGCTCATTACCGCTGCGGCCGCCGGGTCGGGAAGGTCAAACAGATTCTCGGCGGCAGTTTTCGGAATCACCAGCAGGTGGCCGGGTGCCTGCGGCATGACGTCCATGAAAGCCAGCGTATTGTCATCTTCAAAGACCTTAACGGCCGGTATTTCGCCGCGCAAAATCTTCGCAAATATGTTGTCAGCGTCGTAAGCCATCGGGCGTCTCGTCAGCAGCTGTCAGCGGTGCCGCTAGTGATAGCATATTCACTACCCGCCAGTACATGGCTGCGGGAAACGACAGGATGCAGTTATGACAGCAACACAGTCACCGGTTAACGGCAGTAATTGTTTTGTCTGCGGCAAGCACAACCCGCAGGGCATGCAGATCGAGTTTCGCCTGGACGGCGACAAATGCGTGGCTGAATACACGCCGCCCGAACATTTCTGTGGCTTTGACGGCGTTACGCACGGCGGCATTCTGTTCAGCCTGCTTGATGACGTCATGGCCAACTGGCTGTATCTGCGCGGTGAAAGCGCTTATACAGGCAAATGCGAGATTCGCTACCGGGAACCGGCTGCCACCGGCGTGAATTATCTGCTCGAGGCCGAGCAACTCAGCCGCAAGGGGCGGGTTGCCCAAATGGCCGGCAGAATTCTGCATCCGGACGATCGGCGTGTGATTGCCGAAGCACAGGCGACTTTCATGGTGATCGGCTCCCGGGCCGACGCATAAGCGCCGCCCCGGGAGTGCTGGAAACCAGTTAGATGCCGTCGCAAAAAGCGATCTGGTAGGTGCCGGTGCCTTCGCGCTGCTTTTTCACTTCCTGATATTCAGGGTCGTTGTAAAAAGCCTGCATTTTTTCCATCGACGGGAATTCGGTAATGATGACGAATTTGCCCTGCAGCAAATCCCCCTCGATGACTTCACCGGCCATGCCGCGCACCAGGTATTTGCCGCCGTAGCCGGCAGAGATTCTGGCTGACTCCTCAGAGTACTTTTTCAGCCCCGGACCGGGGTTGGTAATCTCGCAAACAGCGATCATATAAGCTGACATGATCTGACCTTAAAATTAATCAGTTGCCGAAACGGATATTAAAGCGTGCACCGAAAATACGCGGTGCCGGCAGGTTTGCATAGGCTTCGCTGGGCAGTTTCGGCCCCGCCACAGCACCCGAGTAAATGCCGGTGTCATCGGACACCAGGCCCAGACGCCACAGCGCTGTCGGGATGCCGGGGTTCGGGCCGCCGCTGGTGACGGTGTCGTCATCAAACACGTTGGTGACGTAGAACTGAATATCCCATTGATCTGCCACCACACCGGCGCTCAGATTGGTGCGCGAGTAGGACGGGAACTCGACAATGTTGAAAGACTCCAGCCAGCGCGAGGACTGATAGCGGAAGTTGACTTCACCGAACCATTCCAGACCGGTATCAAACAGGTTGTTGGTGTAATTAAAGTTTGCCAGGAATGCATGCTTCGGCACACGCTCGAGCTCATTGCCGTTGTAATTGGTCCAGCAGAAAACGTCGCCGTCCGGTGCGGTGAACAAGCCATCACAACCCTTACCCGGGCCGATTTCCACGCGTGCAATATCATTGGCGCTCTTGGAAATGATGCGGTAATCCGTGTATTCGCTGTTCAGGTAGGTGTAGCCCAGGATTACCCGGATATTATCTGTGGGCGAGACAACGGCATCGAGTTCCAGGCCCTTTACTTCAGAGCCGCTGATGTTGCGAATACGGGTGCCGGTGGTGGAGCCGGTGACTTCCTGCACGGTAATTTGCTTGTCCTTGAAGTCCTGGTAGAAGACCGCACCATTCAGGCGCAGCAGGCCGTCGAACAGGGTGGTTTTGGCGCCCAGTTCCCAGACATCGAGGCGTTCGGGGTCGAATTCGATTTCATCGTAGACACCGTCCGCATTTGCATCCAGACCGAATGCACCGGCTGTCAGCAGGCTGAAGCCGCCGGGTTTGATGCCGCGTGACCACGAGAAGTAGGTCATGATGTCATCGTTCCAGAAATACTCGAAAGTTGCTTTGGGTGCCCAGTAACGATCGGTGCGATTCAGCTTTTGAGCAAAGCCATTGGCGGTGCCGAAGCCGAACGGGCTCCAGGAGCCGGGGACGCCCGGTGCGCCGCCAATGCCATTTTCCAGCTGGTCACAGCGACCGGTGAAGCCGCAGACAATGACTGAGCCGGGGCCGTCAATACGGCCGCTCATGGGGCCACCGTCAAAATCCGGATCCATCGGGTCAAGCACAAGGCTGGTGGCCGGAGCATTGGTTTCATTGGGTGAATTCCAGTATGCGCCGCCATCCAGCGGATTGGTCAGGTAGTTCTGACACAGCGGGAACCCGGTATAGGCATCGCGGAATTCTGATACCACGCCATTATCCGGGTCATCCGGGTTGTTAATGAAGTCATCCGACAGGCCATTCAGACAGGGATGCATGGACTTGCCGGTGACCGTGTTGTCCTCGCGGCTGAAGCGCGCTTCGAAAGTGGCGCGGAACTGATCCGTGACGTTCCATTGCAGGTTGCCGTACCAGGAATAGTGGTTGGTACCGCGGAGGTTTACGTTGGGTTCGCCGAAAGCCGCAAAAGTCTTGCTGGCGAAATAGGCGGCCGCGACACCCGTCAGTCCGCACTGAAAATCAGATCCCAGCGGCCCGTAGGCAAAATCATAGGGGTTGCCAAGCGCAGGGTTGTTAAGCGACAGGAAGCAGAATGCTGTGTCAGTTACGGTAGTCTGGTTGAATTGTTCCTGACGAACCCGTTCACGCCAGAACTGAAAACCCTGCGTCAGCGAGAAGTCATCATTGATATCCCAGGCAACGCGAATCTCCTGGCTGAACTGCTTAGTATAGTTTTTGCTGTCCTGATAAAAAGTGGTGCCACCATCGTGAATGCCATCGCCTGCAGTACAGTCATTTTGCTGCCGCAGCGGTTCAATAGTGCCGCTTTGATCACGAATCGGGTCTGCCGGGTTTATCAGCGGCCGACAGTTGTCTACATAGTATTTGCCGATATCCTGAGCCGTGTAGTCCTTGGCCTCGGTGAAACCGGTGTAAGAAGAAATGGTCAGTGCATCGCTGACATCCCAGTTCATCACCAGTGAGTTGCGAAATACCTCGCGCTGGGTGCCGGGAAAGTCTGTTGCTTCCAGCGGGTTGGCAGACTGCCGGTAGTCGGGCTGCAGTGAAGCCTGCAGCCGATCGCCGTCCGGGATGCGGCCGGTGAAAATGGACACAACCTGCTGGTTGTAGATGTTGCGAACCCAGGGGTCGTTGACATCGTAGCTGCCAAAACCAGACGGATATCCGTTGGGGTTAAAGAGGCCGTAGACCAGTGATGAACTGGGGCCGCGGCCGGCGGCGTCACGCAGGTAGCCATCGAGTATGTAACCCGGGCCGCAGTCGTAGTTCGCCAGTGGGCCGCCGGTGCATGAACTGGTATTCGGTGCCAGATTGCTGACCGACCGCCCCTCCGAGTCAGTGCCGCTCAGGCCGCCACTGGTGCCGAGGTCATAGAAAGTGTTGAAGTCATGCAGCAGGGCCTGGGCCGCAACGTCAAAAGTGTCATCCGAGTAGTCGGTACGCCATTTGGCGCTGAAATTGTCCGTAGGTTCCCATTTCAGGGTGGCCGTTATGCCTGAGCCGTCGCCACCGCCCAGATTGCCGCCCGTTGCTGCGTTCTTGTAGTAGCCGTCTTCGCGCCAGGTCAGGCCGTTGATGCGGATACCAAACTCATCGCTGAGCGGCAGGCTGAAACTGCCGCGAATTTCTTCATCGCCCTCGACGTTATAGTCGACAAACACTTCGCCGCCGAATACGTCATCAGGGTCCTTGGTCACATACTGGATCGCACCGGCGAAGGCGCTGCGACCGTACAGAGCGCTTTGCGGACCCTTGACGATTTCGATGCGCTGCACGTCGATCAGGCGCGGGTCAATCAGTATCGAGCCGCCGGCGTTCGACACGGCCTCACTGGAGATATCGATACCGTCAATCAAGGTAGCCGCATTCGGCCGGCCGCGTGTGGGGGACAGGCCGCGGATGGTGACGCGTGTGTCCGATGGGGAAAACCCCTCATCAAACTGAACACTGGCATCTTGTCCGACCAGATCGTCAATGCCTTTGATACCTTGCCGGTCAATCTGCTCGGCGCCGATGGCGGTGATGGCCAGCGGGACTTCCTGCAGATTTTCCTCAGTTTTACGCACGGTGACGACGATTTCGTCGCGAGTTGCTGCGCCGTAGGCCGGTAAAGCAACAGCGAGAGCTACGGGCGCCAGTAAGCCGGCGCAGCGTGATACACGAAGCAAGTGCATGCCTGTTTCCCCCAGGATGGATTTATTTGAGACCTATTATCAATTCCACAGGCGTTGATGCAATTGACCTGCAGGGGGGATGACCACTAGCCGGTAGGCCGGCTAACAATAAAATGCGCGCGCTTCAGGCCGGCGCGGCGCGCGCCGCGCTTCGCCACAGTGCAGCGACACGGTTCCGGCAGCGGTCCGCCTCATGTGGACTCCTCAGAATTTACCGGAGCCTCGGGCAGCATTACCCGAGCCATTATGATCCCTGCTTCATAGAGCAGGTATATCGGTACGGCCAGCAGGGTTTGCGAAATCACGTCCGGCGGGGTCAGCAACATGCCGGCGACGAAGGCGCCGAGAAATACGTAGGCGCGGCTTTCGGCGAGTTTGTCAGCGCTGGTCAGTCCGGACCATACCAGCATTACGGTTGCAATCGGCACTTCAAAAGCCATGCCGAAAGCGAAAAAAATCACCAGCACAAAATCCAGGTAATTGTTGATGTCGGTCATGACCGCAACGCCCTCGGGGGCAACGGCATTGAAGAATGCAAACATCAGCGGAAACACGACGAAATAGGCGAAAGCCACGCCGCAGTAGAACAGCACGATGCTGGACATTACCAGCGGGATGGCAAAGCGCTTCTCTTTCTTATACAGCCCGGGCGCCACAAAAGCCCATACCTGGTAAATCACAAACGGCATGGCAAGAAACAATGCGACCCACAGAGTGGTTTTGAATGGCGTCAGAAACGGCGACGCCACCTGCGTCGCGATCATGGTGGCATCTTCGGGCAACTGGTCCAGCAACGGCTGCGCCACCAGCGTGAAAATACGTTCGGAAAACGGAAACAGGCAGATAAATATCGCCAGCACTGAGAGGGTGATACGAATCAGCCGGTCACGCAGTTCGACCAAATGAGAAATCAGGCTGCTCTCTTCAAGAACCTCTTCTTCCCCGGAGGTTTTCTGATTGCCGCCTGCTGCCGTCATGCTGATTTATCGGAATCAGCCGTTTGCTGCGCGGCGGGCGACTCAGTGTTTTCGCCGGAGTCTGCAGTGGCTGCTTCCTGTCCGGGTTCCGGGCGCAATGAGGAGTAGTCCTTGCGCATGGCTTCGTTGACCGAATTAAGGCCTGATTCGAAGGGTTCGATTTCGTCGCGAATCTGGTTGCTGAGGTGGCGCGCCATGTTGCGGGCCTGGCCGACCCAGCGGCCAATTTTCGCTGCGACTTTGGGCAATCGTTCCGGGCCCAGCACCATGAGCCCGAGCCCGAACAGGATTACCAGCTCCCAGAAGCCGATATCGAACATGGCGCTTTAGGAGTTCTGCTTGTTTTCGGCGCCCGCCGAATCGCCGGACGAGTCAGCTGAAAATTCCGCATCGGGTTTGTCGATCTGGGCCTGGTCTTCGTCGGTGTCGGCGTCGTTCATGGCTTTGCGAAAGCCTTTGACCGCGCCGCCAAGGTCCGAGCCCATGCCGCTGAGCTTCTTGGTGCCGAAAATCAGCACCACGATCAACAGCACGATGAGCAACTGCCAGAGGCTGATACCGCCTAATCCCATGTTTGTCTCCGCCAGGGCTTACGCCCGTAAAAGTTTTGCGGGCTGGCGCCCGCGCAATACAGACCAGCAATAATAATGCATATCGGAGCCTATTACTGAGACGGCGGCGCCGGGCCGTCTGGCGGGACCCGCAAACTGATGGTGACCGGCCCTTCATTACATAAAGACACTTGCATGTCTGCGCCGAACCGGCCGGTTTGCACCATTGTGTGTTGCGCCTGCGCAGCCGCCACGAGCTGGTCGAACAGCTCTCTGCCGCGTTCCGGCGGGGCTGCGGCACTGAACCCCGGTCGATTACCGCTGCCGGTATCGGCGACCAGGGTAAATTGCGGCACCAGCAGCAAGTCGCCGCCGATGTCGCGCAGCGACAAGTTCATCCTCCCGGCCGGGTCGCTGAAGACGCGGTAGTTAAGCAGTCTTTCGGCCAGCCGCTGTGCCCCGGCCTCGCTGTCGCCACGCTCGACACCGACCAGCACCAGCAAGCCGGCATCAATGGCCGCAATACTGTCGCCGTTTACGCTCACGCTGGCCGAACTTACTCGCTGCAGCAACCCGATCATGCGGCGAGTCTGGCTCAGCTCCGCCGCATGCACAAGCGTTGCACACCGGTCGTTGGCTTAGCTCTGTGACGCGGTCTAATATGCCCGCTGGTAGCAGCGGTATCTGACAGGTCGTTACATATGAAAAGAAGGGATATTCTGACCGGCGCCGGTGCGCTGGCATTGTCATCCTGTGCCGGCGAGCAGTCTGCTGACACACCAGGCACTGCGGGGCAGCGCTATGAGTGGAAAATGGTTACGACCTGGCCGCCGGGCTTTCCCGGCATGCAGACCGGTGTGCAACGTATGGTCGAGCAAATTGAGCGGGCATCGGGCGGCCGTCTGAAAATCAGAATCTATGCCGGCGGCGAACTGGTTCCGGCGCTGGAGGTATTCGATGCGGTAAGCCGCGGCAGTGTCGAGATGGGTCACGGCGCTGCCTATTACTGGAAAGGCAAAGCCGAGGCAACGCAATATTTCACTACCATTCCTTTTGGCATGACGGTGCTGGAAATGAATGGCTGGCTATTCTACGGCGGCGGTCTTGAGCTCTATCGCGAGCTTTACGCTGACTTCAACCTGGTCCCCTTTCCTGCCGGCAATACCGGCGTGCAGATGGGCGGCTGGTTCAACCGCGAAATCAACACCATTGAGGATCTGAAGGGATTGCGCATGCGCATACCCGGTATCGGCGGCGAGGCGCTGGCGCGCGCCGGCGGTGCGCCGGTCACCTTGCCGGCGGCCGAGGTGTTTACGTCGCTGCAGACCGGGGTGATTGATGCGTCCGAATGGGTTGGCCCCTATAACGATCAGGTGCTCGGCCTGCAGGAAACGGCACGCTACTACTACTATCCCGGCTGGCACGAGCCGGGCCCGACGCTGGAATGCATTGTTAACAAGGCTGCTTTGGACAGCCTGCCGGAAGACCTGCGTACCATTGTTGAACTGGCAGCCAGTGCGCTCAATGAATCCATGATGGCGGAATACAGCGCGCGCAATGCAGCCGCGCTGGCTGATCTGGAACAGAATCCCGAGGTAGAAATCCGCCGTTTCCCGGACGAAGTGCTCGACGCGTTGCGCGGTTACGTTGACGAAATTATTGCCGAACTGGTGGAGCGCGACCCGCGAGCGGCAAAAATCAATGCTTCGTTTCAGGCATACAAAGCCAAAGCAGTGCGCTGGACAGACATTTCCGAAAAAGCTTTTCTGAATACCCGTAACTAGACGTCACTGTGAATTCCTGCCGTATCGTATTGCTGGTCGCAAGGTTGCTGGTTGCGGGGCTGCTCGTTGCCGGGCTGCTGATCGGCTGTGATGGCACCGGCGATACGGTACGTGCTGGTCCCGGTGAAAAAGTGTTTCGCTATTCGATGCGCTCCATGCCCGGCAGTCTGGATCCTGCCAGGGCATCGACGGCAAGTGCAAACGACATGGTGCAGACCTTGTATGACAGCCTTTATGTCTACAAATACCTGCAGCGACCCTATGAGCTGAAACCGCGGCTGGCGGCAGCCATGCCGGATATATCGGCCGACGGACTGACCTACACCATTCGTCTGAAAAGGGGCATACGGTTTGCTGACAGTGAGGTGTTCCCGAACGGCCGCGGCAGAGAAGTGGTCGCCGACGATTTCGTTTATGCCATGAAACGGCATTTCGATCCGGCTACCCGTTCTGTCGCTGCCTGGCTCTGGCAGGGACGCATTGCGGGCCTTAACGAATGGAAACAGGGTGGTTCCGATTACGCCGCAGCAGTGTCAGGTTTTCAGGCCATTGACCGGTATACCCTGCAGATAAAACTGACCCGGCCGTATCCGCAATTGGTCTACACACTCGCCATGGGCCCCAGCGTGGCCGTGCCGCGTGAGGCCGTGGAGTTTTACGGGCGTGAGTTTTCGATTAACCCGGTAGGCTCCGGGCCGTTTCGGCTGGTTTCCTATGATTCAGCCAAAGCGGTGCTGGTGCCGAATGAAAATTTTGATCGTGGACCGCTTGATCTGGCTGCCGAGGGATACGATCCCGAAACACAGGGACAATATGGCCTGGAAATTCTCGATGGCCGGTCACCGCCGTTTATTGACCGCCTGGAAATCAATTTTATTGCCGAAGGCTCGGCGCGCTGGAGTTCTTTCACCAAGGGTACTGAGGTGCAAATGACCGGACTGCCGGCCGAACAGGTTTACCGGGTGCTGGAGTCGCGCAATCCGGTGGTGCTGAAGCCGGAATATGCAAGCCGCTATCACATGGCCACTTCCGAGGAGGTGGGGTTTGTTTACACCGCATTCAACATGGATTTTCCTGACGTCGGCTACAATCCGGATCCGCTGCGTAATGAACGCAACCGCGGCTTGCGCTGCGCGATCCGCAAGGCGCGTGACTGGCAGGCCCGCAACGAAAGCTGGTATGGCGGGCTGGGCGATATTTTTCCGGGCGTTATTCCCACCTTGCTGCCCGAGTTTGACCCGCATATGTCGCGCCAGAGCGTCGAACATGATCCCGAAGGCGCGCGCGCGTTGCTGGCCGAGCATGGCTGGAACGCAGAAAATCTGCCCAAGCTAATTTACAGCTCGCAACCCGGCCCGACGTCGCGATTGTTCTTTGAACAGTTCCGTGGCTGGCTGACCGCTGTCGGCTACCCGAAGGAAAAAATCGTCCTGAAAACCTATGCGACTTTCGCGGATCTTGCCAAGGCCTGGCACAACAGCGAAGAGCAACTGCTTTCGCTGGCCTGGTTGCTGGATTATCCGGACGCCGAAAGCAGTTTGCAGTTGTTTTACGGGCCAAACAGATCGCCCGGTTCGAACAGCAGCAACTACAGCAATCCGGAATACGATCGTCTTTACGAAATCACCGCCGAGATGCCGCCGTCCCCGGAGCGCACCGAACTTTACCGGCAAATGAACCAGATAGTGGTTGATGATTGTGTGATTATCAGCGGCCTCTCGCGGGTCGGCATCGGGCTCTGGCACAAAAACGTGATTGCCTATCCCGACAACAATTTTGTCGGCGGCCAGTTTCTGCAATATGTGGATGTGCTCGACGGCAGCGCTGCGGAAACCCTGAACTAATGGAAGTGTTGCTGTATTCATTGCGCAAAGTCATTGCCGGCATTCCGCTGGTTCTGGGCGTCACGCTGATCAGCTTTCTTCTGATTGTCTATTTCGGTCCCGACAAAACCTATGAGCTGGTCGGCAAGAACCCTACCGCCGAACAGATTGCCGAAGTGCGCAGTCAGCTGGGTTACGACCAGCCGTTCATTACCCGCTATATTCGCTATCTGCAGGAGATCGTCACGCTGGATTTCGGCAATTCCGAATCCACCGACGAAAAAGTCAGCAGCATCCTGGCGCGCACCATTCCGGTATCGCTGTTGCTGGCCATGCCCGGCTTCATTCTGGGTAACGGGCTCGGGGTGGCGCTGGCGCTG
>CAYGKB010000009.1:0-2826 GCA_964350425.1 uncultured Chromatiaceae bacterium
AACCGCCGACCTCTTGCATGCCATGCAAGCGCTCTCCCAGCTGAGCTATAGCCCCGAGGTCGTCAGGCGCGGGACTTTACGCGAGGCCCTGTGGGCTGTCAAGAAATGCGCCGGTGTGGGAAAATGCGCGTTGGCCCTGCAATCGTGGTGGATGTGCGGGCTTCATCAAGGCAGGTGGAATCGGGTTGACACTGCTTTATTCTTACATAGCAATCGTCGTCGTGAGTCTGTTGCTGGCGGGATACGTTGCGGCGATCGGTGCCGGCGCGATTCTGCGTGTGCAGGTTGCAGGCGTTGCCCTGGGTTCAGCCTTCTGGGCGCTGTGGCATGTGCTTACGCCTTCGGCCACATCATGGCTGACCATGGGCGGTGCTTTTCTGGCTGAGCTGGTGGCGCTTATTGCCTGGTACGGGATGCTGGAGCGCATGCTGCGTGGCCCTTACCTGCAGTCCATGCCGGAGCTTATTCGTCGCGCCATTCGCTGGATCTGGCTGATTATTGCAGTGCTGGCGGCGGTCACCATTGTGGCTGCCGAGCAGTTGGAGCCCATTGTCAGCGCGCAGGCCGTGCTCGATAGCGGGCTGCTGGTGCTGAGTCTGCTGGCGATGGCGCTGGCCGCCCAGCTCTATGGTGAAGCAACGGTCGAACCGCACACAGCGCTGCGCGGATTTTGCCTTGCCGCAGCGGTGTTTGCCGGTGCCCATGCATACAGCTACGCCAATGCTCTTTTGTTGCCAGAGCTGCCTGAATGGATATTGCTGGTGCGCAACCTGGCCGGCCTGTTCGCCCTGGTTGTGCTGGGCATCAGTCTGCAAAGCAATCCGCAATGGTCACTGGCTATTTTCGTATCACCGCAACCGCGGGTTTATGCGCCGCGGCTGCTGGCGGTAATGGCAGCCATGTTGCTGGTGGCGTTGGCCGTACCGCTATACGACCCGGGTTCGCATCAACCTGAAGACAACGTAACGGCTGCAATTTATACCGCCATCATCGGCTTGCTGTTGTCATTGGTGTTGTTTTCCGAAAGTTTACGCGGCCAGCTAAGGGTATTCGTCAGCAAACATTTTTTGCCGTTTCGCTACGACTATCGCGAAGAATGGCTGCGGCTCATTGATACCCTCGCATCGCCGGGGCAGGAGGAGCCGCTACCGGTGCGGGCCATTCGCAGTCTGGCGCAAATCGTTTCCAGCCCCGCAGGTTTGCTATGGATGCGAGCTTCGGCGGATGCGCCGTTTGAATGCATCGAAGCCTGGAATACCAAACTGGTTGCCGAGGCTTCGGTGGCGGCCGATGATCCGGTGATCACCTTCATGCACGATCGCCAGTGGATACTCGACACCGCCGAACTGCAGCGGCAGCCTGAGTTATATACGGGGCTCGCCCGGCCGGCCTGGCTGGGCAGTCTGCCCGACGCATTGCTGATCGTGCCATTGATCAGCAATGAAACGGTGATCGGCTTTGTGGTGTTGTTTCAGTCCAGTTCAGCTTTTCGGCTGACGTTTGAAGAAATTGACCTGCTGCGCACTTCGGGCCGTCAGGTGGCTGCTCATCTTGCGCAGTATGATTCCGACCGGCAGCTGGCCGAAGCAAAACAGTTCGAAGCATTTAATCGACTCACCGCATTCGTTATGCATGATTTGAAAAATCTTATCGCGCAGCAATCGCTGATGGTGAAAAATGCTGCCCGCCACAAAAACAATCCGGCATTCTTTGAAGATGCCATGGCGACAATTGAAAATTCGGTCGCCCGCATGAACGGCTTGTTGCAGCAGCTTCAGCATGGCGATACCAGCGGCCCCAGCCGCGTGGTTGATCTTACGCGCTGTATTGATGATGCGCAGCGCAAATGTGCCGGCCGCCAGCCGGTACCGGTATTTAACGCACCGGCTGAGGCGGTGGAAGCCAATGTTGATGCTGAACGGCTGACCAGCATACTGGCCCACCTGATTCGCAATGCCCAGGAAGCCACCGACAATGAAGCATTGGTCGAGCTGAACCTGGTCAGGGACGGCGAGCGCGCCTGCATCATTATTCGGGACGAAGGCTGCGGAATGGAAGAGGAGTTTATTCGCACACGGCTGTTTCGTCCGTTTGATACAACCAAGGGCAGTCAGGGTATGGGTATCGGCGCCTATCAGGCGCGCGCATTCGTTATCAGCGCGGGCGGTTCGATGTCAGTAGAATCGGTGCCCGGGCAGGGGACGGAAATCAGGATTGAATTGCCGGTGGGGCTGGCGCCCGCCGCTCCGTTATAAGCGCATGGAGTGCCGCATTGAGTGACAACGACAACAAGCTGAAATTGCTTATCGTAGAAGACGACCCGGGGCTGCAAAGTCAGTTGCGCTGGTGCTTTGAAGACTACGAGGTGCTGGTCGCCGAAGACCGCGAGGCGGCGCTGGCAGAACTGCGTCGTCATGAACCGGCGGTGGTATTGCAGGACCTCGGTTTGCCGCCGGATGCCGAGGGCGTATCCGAAGGGTTTGCCACGCTGGAGGAAACTCTGACGATTGCACCGGATACCAAGGTGATTGTCGTAACCGGGCATGGCGATCAGGAGAATGCGCTAAAAGCCGTCAGCCTGGGCGCCTATGATTTTTATCAGAAGCCGGTCGAGACCGAAACGCTGCAGTTAATCGTCAATCGTGCCTATCAGATGGCAACTTTGGAGCACGAGAACCGGCGCCTGCTGCGCCAGGAAAGTCATTCGCCGCTGGATGGCATTGTTGCCGTCAGCCCCAAGATGCTTGAGGTCTGCCGTATGATCGAAAAGGTGGCGCCCACCACGGCTACCACCCTGTTGCTCGGCGAAGGCGGCACTGGCAAGGA
>CAYGKB010000009.1:2836-22571 GCA_964350425.1 uncultured Chromatiaceae bacterium
TGGCGCGGGCTCTGCACTCGTTGAGTGATCGCGCGGATAAACCTTTTGTCGCGATAAACTGCGCCGCCATCCCCGAGAATCTGCTGGAAAGCGAATTATTCGGGCACGAGAAAGGTGCCTTTACCGGTGCCGTAAAACAAACCCTGGGTAAGGTTGAAGTAGCTGCCGGGGGCACACTATTTCTGGACGAACTGGGTGACATGCCGCTGGGGCTGCAGGCAAAGCTGCTGCGTTTTTTGCAGGAACGGGTTATCGAACGAGTGGGCGGCCGTGAAGAAATCCATGTGGACGTGCGGGTAGTTTGCGCGACCAATCAGAATCTGGAAACTGCCATAGCAGAAGGTCGCTTTCGTGAAGATCTTTATTACAGGGTAAGCGAGATTACCATCCCAATTCCGCCGTTGCGTGAGCGCACCGGTGGCAGGTTGATTCTTGCCCGCACTTTGCTGGAAAAGTTCGCCGCCCAGCAAAACCGTTCTTTCAAGGGCTTCAGTACGGAAGCGCAGAATGCTATCCAGAGTTACGAGTGGCCCGGCAATGTTCGGGAGATGGAGAATAAGATCAAAGGCGCGGTGATCATGGCTGACGGCAAATACGTCACCGCCGAAGACATGTCGCTGGAAGGCGTCGATAGCCGGCCGCCGAGCCTCAACCTGCGCGAAGTGCGCAAGCAGGCTGAGGGCGAGGCCATACGACGCGCGCTGGTGCATGCCTCGGGAAATATTTCCAAGGCCGCCAAGCTGCTGGGCATTACCAGGCCAACGCTTTACGACATGCTGGACAAATACGGTATCAAGGCTGACGAAAGTGCCTGATCACTTCGCCTGCGGGAGCGTCACTCCGGCGGATGTTGCAGCAGATATTTTTCCCAGCGTAATGATGTCTCGACAATAAAGTCCAGGTCATCGTGCTGCGGTTGCCAGCCCAGTACTTCGCGAATCCGATTTGCTTCCGCAATCAGCATGGCCGGGTCGCCGGCGCGTCGCGGCGCTTCCTCTATATTAAGTTGTGCGCCGTTTGCCCTGGCAACGGCTGCGAGCACTTCGCGCACGCTATAACCATGGCCATAGCCACAATTTAGCGTCACTGATTCGCCACCTTTGCGCAGGTAGGTCAGGGCGTCCAGATGGGCCCGCGCCAGATCATCGACATGAATGTAGTCACGCAGGCCGGTGCCATCGGGCGTGTCGTAGTCGGTACCGAATATCATAACTTTGTCGCGCTTGCCCACGGCAGCTTCGCAGGCAACTTTGGTCAGCAGCGTAGCTTTGGCAGTGGACTGGCCGATGCGGCATTGCGGGTCGCAACCGGCAACATTAAAGTAACGCAGGGCGACATGCTGCAGCGGAGTGGCGGCGCTTAGGTCGCGCAACATCTGCTCGGTCATCAGCTTTGAGCTGCCATAAGGATTTATCGGTTGTGTGGGCGAATCTTCGCTGGCCGTGCCGCCTGCCGGGATGCCATAAACAGCCGCGGTAGAGGAAAAGATGACGTTCTTTACGCCGGCAGCCGCAGCGCATTCGAGCAGGTTGCGGCTGCTGCAGGTGTTGTTGCCGTAGTATTTCAGCGGGTTCTCGACCGACTCCGGGACGATGGTGTGGGCGGCAAAGTGCATGATGGTTTCAATCCCATGCTTCCTGAGCAAGTCGCCGACCAGTTTCCGGTCGCCGGTGTCGCCGACTACCAGTTCACCATGCAGAATGGACGATGCAAAACCGGTGCTGAGGTTGTCGAGTACAACTACCGCTTCGCCGGCTTCGCCTAGCATACGGACTACGTGACTGCCAATGTAGCCGGCGCCGCCGGTAACCAGAATGGGGCTTGATGTCATCTTGTTTCGTCCTGAATGTTCGGCTGGGATGACGGCCGACAATTATCGCTGACAATTATTCCCGAATAGCTGAATCGTGTCACACTAACACCAATGACTATTGCCACGCATCGCTGTACCGAACACGATACCCATGTGCTGTGGGAGTGTGACGCGCAGTTGCCGCTGTTGCTGGTATGTGATCACGCCAGCAATACCATTCCGCCGGACCTTGATCAGCTCGGTATGAGCGCTGAATTGCTGGCTACCCATATTGGCTGGGACATTGGGGCTGCCGCGGTGAGCAAGTCCCTGGCGCTGGCCCTGCAGGTGCCGGTGGTGCAGGCTTCCAACAGCCGGCTGGTCGTTGACTGCAACCGGAGGCTCGATGACCCGACTGCTTTTCCGCAAACCAGTGACGGGATTCCGGTGCCGGGCAATCAGGGCCTGACCGAGCAGCAACGTCAACAGCGCGCTGAAAGATTCTATTGGCCCTATCACCATGCCATTCGCGATCAGGTGCAGATGCTGGAAAGACTCGCACCTGCGCCGGCAATTATCGCCGTGCACAGTTTTACGCCCGCATTGAACGGTGTGCAGCGGCCATGGCACATAGGGGCGCTATGGGACAAAGACAGTCGCATTGCCCAGCCGTTCATGCGAGCGTTAAACGAGCGTGGCGATATAGTAGTGGGTGATAACGAACCGTATTCCGGCCGCCATCCGGCGGATTTTACGCTTGATCACCATGCCGAAGCGGAAGGTCTGCCGCATCTCGGTATCGAAGTCCGTCAGGAGCTGATCAGTGATGCCGCGGGTGCTGAGCACTGGGCGGCAATATTGCTGCAGGCTTTGCGCCCGGTACTCGACAACAGAGATTTGTATACTCACCGGGTGAGTGCGGTCTGACAGGGCGAAAATCAATGATTGCCACACCGAGTTTCACGCTGGGCATAGAAGAGGAGTATCTGCTGGTCGATCTTGAGACACTGGATCTGGCGGTGGATCCGCCGCCGGCCATGCTCAGGAAATGTCGTCAGCGCGTGCAGCGTGATGAGCAGGTATCGCGCGAGCTGGCACACGCAAGTGTCATACGGTGCAGGAAGCACGCGAAGATCTGGCATTGCTGCGGCGGACTATTATTGAAGTGGCCAACGAATACGGCCTGGCGCCTATAGCTGCTTCAACGCATCCGTTCGGCCATTGGGCCGATCAGAAGCAGACCGCGCGGCAACGATATAACAATCTGGCGGCACAGATGGCAGCGACAGCGCGGCGCATGCTGATATGCGGAATGCACGTGCATGTGGGAATAGACGATGACGAACTGCGCGTCGATTTGTTGTCGCAGATGGGTTATTTCCTGCCGCACCTGTTAGCCTTAAGCACCTCTTCGCCGTTCTGGGAAGGCAAAGACACAGGTCTAAAGTCTTATCGCCTGACAATTTTTGACGCGCTACCGCGAACGGGCCTGCCGGAACATTTCACCAGCTATAGTGAGTACCGTCGCCATGTCGATGTGCTGGTAGACGCCGGTATTATCGAAGATTCGTCCATGATCTGGTGGGATCTGCGCCCCAGCGAACGCTTCCCGACACTGGAAACCCGTATTTTCGATATGTGCACGCATCTGGATGACGCAATATGCCTGGCTGCGCTGACAGTGTGCATCTTGCGTCGTTTGTACCGGCTGCGGCGCGACAACCAGCGCTGGCGGCGCTATAACCGGATGCTGCTGAACGAAAATCGCTGGCGTGCCATGCGTTATGGAACTGACGAAGGCCTGCTGGATCTGGCCAAGGGTGAAATAGTTGAGTTTCGCCTGCTACTGGAGGAGATTCTGCAGCTGGTCGAGGAGGATGCAGTGGCGCTGGGTTGCGCGGCCGAGGTCGAGCGGGCGCGAACGATTCTAAGGCGGGGTACCAGTGCTCATCAGCAGGTGGCGGTATATCGGCAGGCCATCGCCGCAGGGCAGGACGAACAGGCGGCTGTTCGCAACGTGGTTGAGCACCTTATTGCTGCAACAGCAGCCGCTTAGGCAGCCTGCACACTGCGTTTGCCAATATCGGCGAGAAAAGCTTGCTAACTATATGTATAAAAACAATAAATAGCCGGGGTGGCTGCGTATACGGCGGCTTGCCCACGCCAGACCCGCGCTGACTGTATGCTGCATACCGGTACCCTTTTGAATTCAGTGTATTTGCGCATAAAAGCTCGATTTGCTTTCAACCGCATTAACAGGGTAATTTTGACGGGCTAATAATTATTCACAATTAAGCCGGAGTCCTTAAGACATGAGGAAACTAATCTTTACTTCTGCAGCTCTGATGCTGGGCATTACCAGCTCAGTGTTTGCTGAAACCTACACTATTACAGGCGGGAACTGGGATAGTTATGCTGCCTGGAACAACAATGCAACAGGTGATCCTTCTGCTACGGTATATGATGCCGGCGACCCTTCGCCACCGGTGACATTATCGGGCGCGCCTTCGGCGTTTGATTGGACCCCGCCGAATCCTCCTACCCCAACCGGAACCTATAGCGGCACGATTGAGACCGATGCCTCTAATAATGTTATCGGTGGTTCGCTGGTAGTAACCGGCTATATCGGTCAGGAAATTCTGGTAAGTAACAATTCCTGGTGGTACAACCAATACGAAGATTTGGTGATCAATTTCGACACCAATACTGTTTCAGTCACCTCGCAAAGCTGTTTTGAAACGATCTTTGCTCCGGCATCCTGCGCAGCAGGTGGGTCTCAGGCGGCTTCCGGTCTGTTTCAGCCGATTGCAGGTAATGAAGCTATCGCCGGAGCAGCTCGCCCCACCGCGACTTTTGACGGCACAACCCTTGAAGTTTTTCATGAGGGCTATAGCGGCGCTAGTGGAACAGACTATCTGCATACCTTCACACTGACTTCAACCACGGGCGGCGGTGGCGGCCCTGATGTCGCCTTTGACGACGTCACGGAAGCCGGCGATGTGGGTGGTGTGGGCAGCGTTGCTGTTCTGGCCTCCGGCGTGGCTGCGCGGGTGGACGTGCTGAATGCGGCGACCGGCGCATCGCTGAGTCAAAACACTTTCTTTGACACTGCCGCAAATCCATGGACCGGCATTGCCATTGATACCGTCAGTGACGGCAACAGTGACGGTACCGCCGATGACCCGGCAGTGGCCATGCTGGCGCAAAACGATGTCACCGGTCAGATCGTGGTACAGACGCGTCTGGTCAGCGATAACAGCAAGGTCGGCACCCATATTCCGTTCTTCGATAATGCCAACTGGATACCAATCGACGTGGCTGTTGTGAACGATATCAATGGTGACGGCACTACAGGTGATACCGGCGTAGCCGTGCTGGCTGAAAGCACCATTGACGGTCGCTTTGAAGTGCAGATGAAGCTGCTGAGCGACGAAAGTCAGGCGTTCAAGGAACGGTTCCTGAACCCGTCTTTCGGCGCCGGTTCGGTTGAGGCCTTTGTGCCTGCTGGCGGCGGCGACACGACCATTGCGGTCATGGGCCTGCGCAGCGATGGCGGAACGGTCATTCAAAGTCGTCAGGTCAGTGATGGTGCATCGCTGCCGAATATATTTGCTTTCGGCTCCGACATTACGCCTGCTGACATAACCATCCTGGCGGATGGCAATGGTGACGGTACCGCGAATGATCCGGCTGTGGTGATCCTTGGTGATCGGGTAGCCAACGGCAATATGGTTACGCGTATTCGTGATGCCGCTACCGGCGCGCATATATCCACGAATTTTGCTGCAGCTGCATACGGCGCTGCCCGCATAACCTCGATAACGGACGCAAACGGGAACGGTCGAGCTGATGTATCGGCAACGGGTCGTGCAGACAGTGATGACAGCCTGCTCCTGCGAACTCGTGATTCGTCGACCAACTGGATCGTAAACGACATTTCGCTGTAACTAATTCAGGGCCTAACCCTGATACAGCCCGGCAGTCTTATGGCTGCCGGGCTTTTTTCTTGGCACTCTCAAGCTGCAGATTCTGTTGGAATCCTTCAGTCTATGACTAGCAATCTGTCCGTTGCGCCGATGATGGACCGCACTGATCGGCATTTTCGCTACCTGCTGCGGCTGTTAAGCCCCAGCGCGTTGCTGTATACGGAAATGGTCGTGGCGCAGGCGGTCCTGCACGGTGACCGTGAGCGGCTGCTGGGCTTCGATCCGGCGGAACACCCGCTGGTGCTGCAGCTCGGCGGCAGCGATCCGGACTTGCTGGCAGCCGCGGCGGAGCAGGGGGAATGCCGTGGCTACGATGCGATTAATCTCAACATCGGTTGCCCCAGCGATCGCGTGCAGTCCGGCGAGTTCGGCGCCTGCCTGATGGCGCACCCCCAACTGGTTGCAGCCGGAGTCGCAGCAATCAGCCGACGGGTAGCCATTCCGGTCACGGTCAAGACGCGCATCGGTATTGATGACCATGATGACTATGCCTTTCTGCGGGCGTTTATTGATCCTGTCGTTGAGGCAGGTTGCCGCACATTCATTATTCATGCGCGCAAGGCCATCCTGCAGGGGCTGTCACCGGCAGAAAATCGGTCTATTCCGCCCTTGCGTTATGACGTCGTGTACCGCCTGAAGCAGGATTTACCGGAGCTGAATATCATTCTGAATGGTGGTGTGCGCACCACCGCCGAGGTGCTGCAACACCTGCAATGCGTAGATGGTGTGATGATTGGCCGGCAGGCTTACAAGGAGCCATTCTGGCTTGCTGAACTTCAGCTGGAGGTCTGCGGCCGAGTCGGGACAATGCCGGCACGCCGCCATGTGGTTGAGCAAATGGCCGAGTACGCGGAAAAGGTAATGTCAGGCGGTGCGCGCCTGCACCATGTTACCCGCCATATGCTTGGTCTTTACGCGGGACTGCCTGGCGCACGCAGCTGGCGACGCTATTTGAGCGAGGCGGTGCATGCCCCCAATGCGGGCCCGGAAGTATTGTTACAGTCCCTTAACTTCGCGCCGGCAGATTAGGCGACAAGCACCGTTCTTATCGTTACAATCGCTGGGCGATAAGCGTCCAGGGTTATATGAAAAAGGGTTAATTGATGGCTGCGCGCAGTGACGAAGTGGTAACCAGTAAAAAGCCTACTATGGCGGAGCAGGCTGACCGGCACGAGCTTTACGAAGCCTCCGTGCAGAATGTTGGCGAAGAATGTAATTTCATTACCAATACCTTTAAAAAGCTGCGCGGTCGCGAACCGCAGAGCTGGCGAGAAGATTTTTGCGGCACCGCCAGCGCAGCGTGCGAATGGGTGCGCGGCGGTCCGAATCGCACGGCAGTCGGTGTGGATATTGATCCGGAAGTGTTGGAATGGGGCCGCAATCACAGGGTCTCGCGCCTCAGCGCCGAGCAGCAGGCCCGGCTGAGGTTGGTTGAAGCCAATGTGCTTGATGCGGATACGGGAATCGTTGATGCGGTTGGGGCATTCAATTTCAGCTACTGGATATTCCAGACGCGGCCGCTGATGCTTCAGTACTTCCGCAAAATTCGTGAAACGCTTGCGGACGACGGGGTATTTTTTCTGGACGCCTTTGGCGGCTATGAAGCCTATGAGGAAATGACAGAAAAAACCAAATACAAGAATTTCACCTATGTCTGGGATCAGGCACGGTATTCGCCGGTGACCGGTGAAATGGAGTGTCATATACACTTCAAGTTCCCCGACAAATCAAAGCTTAAACGGGCTTTTTCGTATACCTGGCGACTGTGGTCGCTTCCCGAGATCACCGAAATGCTGGCCGAGGCAGGGTTTAAAAATCCGACTGTCTACTGGGAAGGAACCGATGATGACGGCGAGGGTGACGGGGTGTTCACACCTGATGCGCATGGCGAGGCCGATGCCGGCTGGATCGCTTATATCGTCGCCGAAAAGTAGGCCTGGCCGACTTTGCTGATGTGCAGCGGTTAATCGCCTATACTGAATGTTCGTTTAACATATTCTGTAATCTGTCGCGCGCCATTTGCAGAGAGGCGATGTAAAAAGCCATGGGCAATGAGGTCATGAGTAACGAAAAGGAACTCGCCATCGTATTTGCCGATGTGGTCGGCAGCACCCAGCTATATGAGTCACTGGGTGACGACGGGGCCCGCGAAACCGTGCAGCGTTGTGTGGAATGCATGAAAGAAGCCACCGCGGAGTTCCGCGGTGAAGTGATCAAGACCATCGGCGACGAGGTGATGTCCACCTTTGCGACGGCGGATGACGCAATCAATGCTGCCAGCCAGATGCAGCAACGCATAACCAGCAGCGATTTTACCGGGCGCGACGATGTGCGCGTTTCTATTCGAATTGGCTGCCATTTCGGCCATGTCGCGGTGGAGAAGAACGATATATTTGGTGTTGCTGTCAATATTGCCAACCGCATGACTTCGCAGGCCAAGGCAGGGCAAATTATTACCACCGCGGGAACCGTCGAACTGCTGAACGAAGACTGGCAAGCGGTGGTGCGGCAGATCGGGGTCGCTACCCTGCGCGGGCAAATGGATGAAGTGGCGCTCTACGAAGTGCTTTGGCAGCCGGAAGATGCCACCAGCATGCTGCCGAAAATTGACTGGAGTGATGCCAAGGCAGAGCAGCCAGGCCGCCTGACGCTGCGTTTTCAGGGGCAGGAAGTAGTGCTGGAGCCGGAAGGAACCCGCATGGTAACGCTGGGCCGGGCAGACGACAACGACGTCACCATAAAAGGTAATCTGATATCCCGGGTTCATGCGCGGATTGAATTGAACAAGTCTCGCTACGTGATCGTGGATGAGAGTACCAATGGGACTTTCGTGCAACGGGATGATGGCGAAGAGGTCTATGTGCGACGCGATTCTGCACAGCTCAGCGGTACCGGTCTGATTGGGCTCGGCCGCGTGGCCTCGCGCGGGATGCCGCTGGCCATCGAGTACGCCCTCGAAGTTGACTGAAGGCGTTGCTAACAGGCGACGATATCGCAGAATATTTTTCCGCTGACAGCCCGCTGGCGTCATCCGTCCGTGGATTCAGCCCGCGTCAGGGTCAGGCGGATATGGCGGTGGCGGTGGCTGAAGCCATTGGTTCGGCGAGTGAGTTGGTCGTCGAGGCCGGCACGGGTACCGGCAAAACGCTCGCATACCTGGTGCCGGCGTTGCTTACCGGCCGGCGGGTAATCATCTCCACCGGAACCAAAACCCTGCAGGATCAGCTGTTTCATCGGGATCTGCCGTCAGTGGGCGGTGCCCTCGGCCGGCCTGCAGTAACCGTGCTGCTAAAGGGCCGCTCCAACTACCTGTGCCTGCATCGCCTGGAAACCGCCCAGTTTGAATCGTCGGTCGTCCCGGCCGATCTTGCTATGGTGCGGCGCTGGCGCAACCAGACTGCCAGTGGGGATATCGCCGAGGTCGACACGGTTCCGGAGGATGCTCCACTGTGGCCCAAGGTGACCTCGACGATAGACAATTGCCTCGGCACCCAATGCGATTTTTATGCCAGTTGTTTTGTCGTTAAAGCGCGTCAGGCTGCCTTGGAGGCAGACATTGTGGTGGTAAATCACCACCTGCTGCTGGCAGATCTTGTGCTGAAGGAGGAGGGCTTCGGTGAACTGTTGCCCGGCAGTGAGGCCGTCATCGTTGATGAAGCGCACCAGTTTCCGGATATCGCGCAGAGCTTTTTCAATCGGCAGATCAGTGCGCGCGTGCTGCGATCGCTGGCTGATGACCTGCGCGCCGAAGCCATGCGTGAACTACCGCCGGCGAAGACTGCCAATGCACTCGCCGATGCCTTGCTGAAAACTGTGGCTGATTTGCGCGCCAGTTTGCCGCGGGAAGGTTCCAGCCTGCCCTGGGAGGAGGCTGCAGTGCCGGTCGAGCGGCATGTCGATGAGCTGGTAGCCCGGCTGGATGACTGCATCGACTGGCTGGAGCGACAGGATGAAGGGTTGCCGGGGCTTGAACGGTGTCTGGAGCGGGCGCGTGACAGCAGCGCCAGGCTGGAGCAGATCGTGCAGGGCGATGAAACCGCCGGGCTGCGTTGGATCGGGCTGTCCCGACTGGGTTTCTCGCTCAATTACACCCCGGTCGAAGTCGCCGGCAGCCTGGCGCCGCTGTTGCAGAGTCGCTCATGCGCCTGGATTTTTACATCGGCAACCATTGCGGTGGGTGACGATTTTAGTCACTTCTGCCGCTCAGCGGGTCTTGACGACCCGCACACGCTTTCCATTCCGAGTCCGTTTGATTATCCGCGCAACGGTTTGCTGTTGCTGCCACCGGACATGCCGCCGCCGGATTCGTCCGGCTATGTGCCGGCCATGATCAACTTGCTGTTGCCGCTGCTGGCTGCGAGCAGCGGGCGGGCATTCCTCCTGTTTACTAGTCACCGGGCTTTGCGTGAGGCGGCCGTGCTGCTGCGGGAGGTCGCCGGTGAGCGTTTTAGCTGGCTGGTTCAGGGTGAAGCGCCACGGTCGCGGCTGCTCGATCAATTTCGCTCACTGCCCAGCCCGGTTCTGCTCGGTGCGGCCAGTTTCTGGGAGGGGGTGGACATCCGCGGTGATGATCTTGTGCTGGTTGCTATCGACAAACTGCCGTTTGCCTCGCCCGCTGACCCGCTATTGCGGGCGCGTCTGGAGGCAGTGCGTCAGCGCGGCGGTAACCCGTTCAGGGAGTTTCAGCTCCCGCAGGCCGTGCTGGCGCTCAAACAAGGGGTGGGACGGTTGATTCGTGACGCCGATGACAGGGGTGTTGTGGTAGTCTGCGACCCGCGCGCGGTTAGCCGCAGTTACGGGCGCGCGTTTCTAGACAGTCTGCCGCCGTTCCGTCGCAGTCGGGACGCGAGTGAGGCGGTCAGTTTTCTGGCTGAGCCCAATGCCTGAACCGGATGCGACAACGAGTAAGGATTTTTGCTGTCTGGCAATTGAAACCGCGACTGCGCAGGGATCAGTTGCGGTCTGTCATGGTGAGCAGGTGTTCAGCGTTGCGCTCGGTGCTGCAACTGACAGCTCAAGACAGGTGTATGGCGCAATTCGAGAAGCGCTGAACCGCGCAGACCTGGCGCAAACGACCCTGAACTGCATCGCTTTTGGCACCGGACCCGGCAGTTTCACCGGCGTGCGGGTGGCTGCTGCTGCCGCGCAATCACTGGCCTTTGCGCTGCAACTGCCGGTGGTGCCGGTGTCGTCGCTGGCTGCTGTGGCAGTCGAAGCCGGCCGCACCCGCGGTGCCGAACCCGTCGCCGTTTGCCTTGACGCGCGCATGGGGGAGGCCTACCTGGGAATCTACGAATTTGATGCGCGCGGGGTCGCTATCCCACTGCTGCCCGATAGCCTGGTGGAGCCCGATTCCTTCCGCCTGCCCGTTGTCGGCCGGCCGGCGCTCGCTGCCGGGCCGGGCTGGGAGGCGTATCCGGAAATGCTGAAAGCCAATGCTGACCGAATCGATACGACTGCCACGGATATCTGGCCCAGCGCAGCAGCGGTAGTGGTTGAGGCGCGCGAACTTTTCAGACAAGGTAGAGCGGTGGCGGCGCATCAGGCGCTGCCCAATTACGTACGCAACAAGGTTGCTCACCAGAAGAATCCGGCCTGATGACAAACAAAAGAACCATTAACGCCGCCGGGGCGCTGGCTTGTGCCGGGCTCATGGCTTACGCATTGTATGCGCAGTATCAGCTACTGCTTGACCCTTGTCCGTTATGCATATTCCAGCGTCTGGCGGTTATTGCATTGGGCGTGGTGTTTATGGTGGCTGCCCTGCACAACCCGGGCACAATCGGCAGCAGGGTTTACGCACTGCTGGTGTTGCTGGCTGGTGGCAGTGGCATATTTGTCGCCGGGCGTCATGTCTGGTTACAAAATTTGCCGCCGGAGAAGGTGCCATCCTGCGGCCCGGGCCTTGATTTCATGCTCGAAGCATTTCCGGTGATGGAAATGCTGGAAATGGTGCTGACCGGTTCCGGGGAGTGCGCAACAGTGGACTGGTCGTTGCTGGGCCTGACCATGCCGGCCTGGGTTCTGATAGCAGTGAGTGTGCTGACTTTGATCGGGCTGACCAACAATCTGCGACGCTGACGGTGCCGGCTAACTCAGCAGCAGGCGCTCGAGAATATTGCGATAGATATCGCGCATCCGGTCCACATCTGCCACCTGAATTTCCTCATTGTATTTGTGAATGGTGGCGTTAACCGCACCGATTTCCACTACTTCCGCACCGGCCGGCGAAATGAATCGGCCGTCAGAGGTGCCGCCGCTGGTCGAAAGCTTCGGGTCCAGCCCGGTGACTGCCTGCACTGCCGCCTGCACCGCCGGAATCAGGTGACCTCCCTCGGTAAGAAAGGGTTCGCCGGAAAGGTGCCAGTCCAGCGTGTAGTGCAGACCATGGCTGTCGAGAATGTTGCGGACATATTCTTTGATGCCCTCGTGGTTCCAGACAGTCGAATAGCGAAAGTTAAAGCGGGTATAGAGCTCGCCCGGCGTCACATTCGGAAACCCGGTGCCGCTTTCAAGTTGCACCACCTGGAAGCTGGAGGGCGGGAAAAACTCATTGCCGTCATCCAGCTTGCGTGAGTAGAGGTCTGCCAGCACCGGCGCAAAACTTTCGATAGGATTGTCGGCCAGATGCGGGTACGCAACATGGCCCTGTACCCCGTGCACGCGCAGCATACCGCTCAGGGAGCCGCGCCGGCCTACCTTGACGGTGTCGCCGAGAGCTTCAGTACTCGACGGTTCACCGATAACACACCAGTCAATTTTTTCGCCGCGCTGCTGTAACTCCCGCACCACGGCCTTGGTGCCATCCTGAGCGGGGCCTTCCTCGTCACTGGTAATCAGAAATGCGATCGAGCCCTGGTGGTCCGGATGATCGGCTACAAACCCGACCGCGGCGTCCACCATTGCCGCCAGCGCTGCCTTCATGTCGGCGGCACCACGACCATATAGTTTGCCGTTGCGAATTGCCGGCGCAAAAGGGTCGCTCTGCCACTCTTCGTCGGGCCCGGGCGGCACCACATCGGTGTGCCCGGCAAAGCACAATACTGGTCCATCTTTCCCGCGTCTGGCCCAGAAGTTGTCAACGTCACCGAAGCGCATAGGCTCGATGTTGAATCCGGCTGCGGCAAGTTTTGCCGCCATAAGTTGCTGGCAGCCGTTGTCCTCGGGCGTTACCGAGGCACGAGCGATCAGCTCCATCGCAAAATCAAGGGTTGCTGTCATAACTACTGTTTACCGGGTATTAGTCGAGCGCGGCGCGCCAGGCCTGTTCATCATACCCGACTATCAGTGTGCCGCCTGTATCCACCAGTGGCCGTTTCGCCAGCGTCGGATGCGCCACCAGTAAATCGGCGGCCGCGCTATCTGCACTTTCGCGCTCGCCTGCAGACAGCTGCCGCCACGTTGTACTGCGGCGATTCAGCAATTCCGCGGCGCTGCGCGACTCCAGCCACCGCTTTGCCAGTGCCTCGGCGAGTCCGTCTTTGCGCAGGTCGTGAAACTGATGGGGATAGCCGTTGGCGGCAA
This sequence comes from uncultured Chromatiaceae bacterium, assembly GCA_964350425.1. Taxonomy (GTDB): domain Bacteria; phylum Pseudomonadota; class Gammaproteobacteria; order Steroidobacterales. The sequence goes on from CAYGKB010000009.1 coordinate 16,139, forward strand.
ACCAGCGCAGTGCCTTGCGGCATTTGTCGCAATTGGCAATGCCGTAGACAGTCGTCACCTGCTCAGTCTTCCCGCAGCAGCTCGTTAATGCTGGTTTTCGCACGCGTCTTGGCATCAACGCGCTTCACAATGATGGCTGCATACAGGTTGCAGTTGCCTGTGCTGGAGGGCAGGGTGCCCGGCACTACAACAGCACCGGCCGGGACTCGCCCATACAGTACTTCATCACGCTCGCGATCATAGATGCGCGTGCTTTGTCCAATATAGACACCCATGGAGACCACTGCACCGGTTTCGACGATAACGCCTTCAACGATTTCGGAACGCGCGCCGATGAAGCAGTCGTCTTCGATAATGGTGGGATTGGCCTGCAGCGGTTCCAGCACGCCACCGATACCGGCACCCCCCGACAAATGCACATTCTTGCCGATCTGCGCGCAGCTGCCGACAGTCGCCCACGTGTCCACCAGCGTGCCGCTGTCAACATAAGCGCCAATATTGACGTACGAAGGCATCAGAATAACGTTGCGGGCGATATACGCACCGCGGCGCACTCCGGCGTCGGGCACCACGCGGACACCCGCCGCCGCAAACTGTTGTTCAGTCCAGCCGGCATATTTAAGCGGCACTTTGTCATAGTAGTTGGTGTGACCGGCCTCGATGCGCTGATTGGCCTCAGTAGCAAATGACAGCAATACGGCTTTCTTGAGCCACTGATTTACCTGCCAGCCGCTGTCTGTCTTTTCCGCCACGCGCGCGGCGCCACTATCCAGCATTTCAATGCTGGTCGAAATGGCATCACGCAATTCGGCCGAGGGCTTGCTAAGGTCAAGCGTATCTCGATTGTCAAAACTGTCTTCGATAATATTTTTTAGGTTGTCCATTGCCGTACTTTGTTTCCGGTTAGTAATTCAATTTGCTTCGTCTATAGTGCTCAATAGAGCATTCTGCAGCTGAGTTTCCTTGCTATCACTGAGAGGCTGCCCCTGATCATCCGTGATGTAGAACACATCTTCAGCCCGTTCGCCCACAGTAACCAGCTTGGCCATGCGAATAAAGACGTTCTGTCGCCGCAAAACCCGGCCAATTTGCGCGGCCAGCCCCGGCCGGTCTCCGGTAACGATTTCCATCACCGTACGATTGTGAATTCGGTCGCGGTCGAAGCGAACTTTGCTGGGCGTGCTGAACATCCGCACCTGGCGTGGTGCTTTGCGCGTCACCAGTGTTTTACTATCTTCATCACTGCGCAGGGCGTTGCTGAGTTGCAGGCGCACCTTGTCGCGTCGCGCGGCCTCAACAATGGGCTGACCGTCCTGTTCGTGCACGGTATAGATCGAAATGCTGTTGCCGTTGGCCAGCGGTATGATGCGTGCATCGGTTAGTGACAGCCCAAACTCGTCAATCACTGCTGTGGCAATAGCAAATGTAAACTGATCCTGTGGCGCGTAAATAAGTAATGTATTGCCGGCCAGGCTGGGTTGCTCCTGAACCGCGACCAGCGTTTTATCTTCGTTTGCAGCGCCGGTGCCAAGCAGTTGTGCATGCCAGGCTATTTCTTCCGGGCGGCAGCTCAGCAGGTAATCATCACCAAATTCGTTCCATAGCGTATTAATCCGGGCAGATTGCTCGGTGTCGGCCTGCAGCAGTGCGAGGCTCTGCTCGCGTTTTTCGGCCAGCAATTCTTCTTTTTCAACCGGGGCTTCCAGCCCCTGGCGCAACGCACGCTTGGTAAGCCGATAGGTTTCCTCGAACAGCTGTGCTTTCCAGTCATTCCATAATTTGGGATTGGTAGCCCGCACATCGGCAACTGTCAGCAGATACAGATAGTCCAGATGGGTTTCGTCGCCCACGAGTTCGGCGAATCCGCGTATTACCTCCGGGTCATTGATGTCTTTTTTCTGCGATGTCAGCGACAGTTTCAGGTGGTTTTTGACTAGCCATGCAACCAGCTTTGAATCATATTTGCTGAGGCCATGCTCCAGGCAGAAGGCTTCAGCATCAACGGCGCCCAGTTTAGAGTGGTCGCCGCCACGTCCTTTGGCAATGTCATGAAACAAACCTGCCATATATGCGAGCAGCGGTTTATCCAGCCCCTGCATGATCTCGCTGCAGAGCGGGAATTCGTGATCAAAGCGGCTCAGGGCAAAACGGCGCAAATTGCTGACCACAAATAAGGTATGTGCATCCACGGTATAGGCGTGGAACAGGTCGTATTGCATGCGACCGACAATCCGACCGAAATGCGGGATATATTGCCCCAGTACGCCGTACGTGTTCATGCGGCGCAATTCATGGGTCACCCCGGCGGGTGCCTCGAGTATCTGCAGGAACAGACGCTGGTTGCGCGGGTTCATGCGAAACTCGTCATTAATAAGGTGGAGATTGCGCCGCACCTGCGCGATGGTTCTGGCGCTTACGCCCTTTAATTGAGGGTGTTGCTGCAAAATTAGGAACATTTCCAGCAATGCGCCAGGGTTGTTCGGAAAAACATCTTCGTCTGCGATCTGCAGGAACCCGTTCTTGACCGCAAAGTCATCGTCAATCGGTTCCGGTTCCGCATCCGGATTCATCAGGATGGCTTCCTGAAACAGCTGCAACAGCATTTCATTGACACGGCTGATATCCATGACCGTGCGGTAGTAGCGCTGCATCAGTTGTTCCACGGCCAGCGTGTAACTGGCATCCTCATAGCCAAACATCTCGGCTATACGGGACTGATGATCGAACAGCAGACGGTCTTCCCGGCGACCCGTAAGAATGTGCAGGGCAAAGCGAATACGCCACAGAAATTTGCGGCCCTCGCGCAGAATGCGCAACTGGGCTTCGGTGAGGAAGCCTTCCGCCACCAGGCTGGTCAGGTTGGGTGTGCCGAAATGGCGGCGGGTAACCCAGGCAATAATCTGTATATCACGCAGGCCGCCCGGGCTGCCTTTTACATTGGGCTCAAGGTTATAGGCGGTATCATCGTAATTGTGATGCCGTTGCTGCTGCTCTTTCAGCTTGGCTTCAAAAAAGGCGCGAGACGGCCAGATTTTTGGCGGTGCGATAGCCGCGCACATTTTCTCGTAAAGCTTTTCCGGTCCGTCCAGCAGACGTGATTCCATCAAGGTGGTAGCCACTGTCAGGTCGTGTTTGCATGCCTCACGGCATTCCGCGACGCTGCGCGTGCTATGGCCTACCTCAAGGCCGAGATCCCACAGAAAAGCCAGAAAGTTGGCAATGGTATCGCCTGATTTGCGGGCGCTGCTCTTGGTGAGCAGTAACAGATCAATATCTGAGCCGGGGTGCAGTTCGCCGCGACCGTATCCACCAACCGCAATCAGTGCCATGGAGGCTTCGCGCCGGCCGCGAAAGTGCTCCCAGCTGCGAATGATGATTCGGTCTACCAGCCTGGCCCGGTCTTCTACCAGTGCTTCAATATCACGATCCGCCAGAAACTGCTGTTTGAGGCTTTCGCCGGCAGCCTGCAGCAGGCCGCGCCAGCGTTGCAGCCGGTCATTGCCGTCATATTGCAGCTCGCGATCAACCACCGACCAGTCGAGACCGGCATGGTCGGGGAGGGATAATTCGGCTGCCGATACTGCAATGCCGGGAGCTGCTGGCTGCGCCGGTGAAAGGCTCATTGTCTCTCTGCAGCACCCAGCGTCAGGACTTCATAGCCGTCCGCAGTAACCAGGATGGTATGTTCCCACTGTGCCGACAGAGATCGGTCTTTGGTTACCACAGTCCAGCCGTCTTTCAGCAGTTTCACATGGCGTTTACCGGCATTCAGCATAGGCTCAATGGTGAAGGTCATGCCCTGCACCAGTTCGATACCGCCTCCGGGGCTGCCGTAATGGAGTACCTGCGGGTCCTCGTGAAATACCCTGCCAATGCCATGCCCGCAATACTCCCGCACCACGGCATAGCGATTGTCTTCGGCAAAGCGCTGGATGGCATGGCCTATGTCGCCAAGATGTGCGCCGGGCTTGACCTGTTCGATGCCCAGCCACATGGCATCGCGAGTGGTGCGAGCCAGTTTCTGGGCATGCGGTGGCGGGGTGCCGACGAAAAACATCCGGCTGCTGTCACCATGGAAACCGTCTTTTATCACGGTAATATCAATATTGATGATATCGCCGTCCTTGAGCACCTTGTCCCCCGGGATTCCGTGACAGACAACCTGATTGACGGAGGTGCAGATGGATTTTGGGAATCCGCGGTAATTCAGCGGCGCGGGGATGGCCTGTTGCTCATCTACGATGTAATCGTGACAGATCCGGTCCAGTTCGTCGGTGCTGACACCCGGCCGCACATGGCTGCCGATCATGTCCAGCACATCTGCCGTCAGCCGCCCGGCGGTTCTCATAAGGTCCTGTTCTGCTGGGGTTTTTACTGTAATGCCCATCCGCTGTTTTCCTGAGTGAGCAGCGGAAACCGCTGGCGGTGCCGGCGCGGGCCGACGTTGTTGCCGAAGGGCTCATATGGTATAAAGCGCGCGCATTTTAAGCAATCCACACATGTGACCGGCACATGCGATGGGGTGCCGCGGGCCTTGAGCATTCAGCGCCTTTAGCGGTCGTCGTATGGGGTCCATGGAAGCCAAACCCTGAGGAGTTACAACATGGCAGATGTATCTATGCGCCAGATGCTGGAGGCTGGCGTGCACTTCGGGCATCAGACCCGATACTGGAATCCGAAAATGTCGCAGTACATTTTCGGTCAGCGGAACAATATCCACATTATTAACCTCGAGCGCACCGTTCCGCTGTTCGAAACCGCCCTGGGCTTTGTTAAGAACGTTGCCAGTGATAACGGTACCGTGCTGTTCGTTGGTACAAAACGCTCCGCCCGCGAAGCCATTCGCTCTGCTGCTGAACGTTGCGGCATGCCGCATGTCAGCTATCGCTGGCTTGGCGGTATGCTTACCAATTTCAAAACCATCAAGCAATCCATTCGTCGCCTCGAAGAACTGGAGGCAATGGCTGAAGAGACCGGCTACGAAAGCCTGACGAAAAAAGAAGTGCTGGGTCTGCAGCGTGAGCAGGAAAAGCTGGAGCGCAGTCTGGGCGGAATCAAGGACATGAAGGCGCTGCCTGACGTCATGTTTGTTATCGACGTGAATCATGAAAAGATTGCCGTCGCAGAGGCCCGCAAGTTGGGTATACCCGTGGTTGCCGTGGTCGACACCAATTGCTCACCCAATGATGTTGACTATGTGATTCCAGGCAATGATGACGCCATGCGAGCAGCCCGGCTTTACAGCGAAGGCATTGCCGACTCTGTGCTTGAGGGCAAAGCTGCCGTAACGATTGTGCCCGCCGGTGATGACGAATTTGTAGAACTGGACGAAAGCGGGGCTGCGACGCCTGTCAGGAAGCGCTCCGGCAAAAAGACCGCCGGCAAGTCAGCTGCGCAGGCCAAGGCCAAACCCAGGCAGAAAGCTGCGGCAGCCGAGACTGATGTCCCTGCGGAGGCAAAAGCCGATGTCGCCGACAAGAGCGACAAGACTGACGATGCCAAGCCCGAAGGCGCCAATACTGACGACGCTAATACTGACAACGCTAAGGAAGCAGAATAATGGCGATTACAGCGAGCCTGGTAAAGGAACTGCGCGAGCGCACCGGCGCCGGCATGATGGACTGCAAGAAAGCGTTAGTTGAAACTGACGGTGACGCTGAAGCTGCTGCAGAATTGCTGCGCAAGAAAGGCCAGGCCAGCGCCGCCAAAAAAGCGGGGCGTATTGCGGCGGAAGGCTGTGTGCAGGTTGCTGCTGACGCATCGGGCAAAACAGTAGCCATTCTGGAGGTCAACTGTGAAACCGACTTTGTTGCCAAGGACGAAAATTTTCTGCAATTTGCGGAGTCCGCAGCACAGCTCGCACTGACAAACAAAATTAACGATGTTGAAGTGCTGCTGGCAGCCACCTTGCCCGCAGGCGGCACGCTGGATGAGGCTCGCAACGCGCTGATTGCCAAGATTGGCGAAAATATCGGGGTGCGCCGGGTTGCCTTGGTGGAGGCCAGCGGGCAGATAGCGCAGTACATTCACGGTACCCGCATCGGCGCGGTAGTGGACCTGATTGGTGGAGATGCCGAATTGGGTAAGGACATAGCCATGCACGTGGCTGCTGCCAATCCGGTTTGTATCAACGAAGAAGACGTGCCGGCAGAGCAGCTCGAAAAAGAAAAAAACTTTCTTACCGAGCAGGCACTGCAGGAAGGCAAGCCGCCGGAAATTGTTGAGAAAATGATAACCGGACGTATGCGCAAGTATCTCGCCGAAATTACCCTGCTTGGTCAGGCTTTCGTCAAGGATCCCGATATCAGCGTCGGCAAATTGCTCAAACAGGCAGATGCCAGTGTTGCCGGCTTTGTCAGAATCGAAGTTGGTGAAGGGGTCGAAAAGAAAGAAGAGGATTTTGCCGCTGAAGTTGAGGCGCAGGTGCGCGCCA
>CAYGKB010000010.1:0-22380 GCA_964350425.1 uncultured Chromatiaceae bacterium
GCTACCGCAAGGCATTGCGTTTGATGCGCATGGCGGAGCGTTTCAGTATTCCGGTGGTTACTCTGATCGATACCCCCGGCGCTTATCCTGGCGTGGGGGCCGAAGAGCGCGGGCAAAGCGAGGCCATTGCGCGCAATTTATTTGCCATGGCTCGCCTGCGTACGCCGATTATCAGCGTAGTGATCGGCGAGGGCGGTTCCGGCGGGGCGCTGGCCGTGGGTGTCTGTGATCACCTGATGATGCTGCAGTATGGAATTTATTCAGTTATTTCGCCGGAAGGTTGTGCCAGCATTCTCTGGAAAAATGCCGACAAGGCGGAGTCGGCCGCCACGGCGATGGGTATTACGGCGGAGCGGCTGATGGCACTGGGGCTGGTGGACGAAATTGTGCCCGAACCTCTCGGCGGTGCACATCGTGCGCCGGTCATAATGGCCGAGACCCTGCACAACGCAATAGTCGCGCAGCTTAAGGAATTGCAGCGGATGGATATTGATACGCTGCTATCCCGGCGCATGCAGCGGCTGGAGGCCATTGGCAGCTTCCGCGATGCTTGAGCAGCGCATTGCCGCGGTGCTGGCTGCGGTGGTGCCCGACGACGCCCGCCTGGTAGTGGCTTTCAGTGGCGGCCTGGATTCAACGGTTTTACTGCATGCCCTGCGGCAAAGTCAGGTTGCGGGGCATTTCCGCGCGGTGCATGTTAATCATGGACTGCATGCTGACGCCGCAGCGTGGGCCGAACACTGTCGCGAGCTGTGCGCCGCCTGGAATATTCCGTTTGCCTGCCTGTCCGTAACGGTGGAAACAGCTGGCGGCGCCGGTCCCGAGGCGCAGGCGCGGGCTGCACGTTACGCTGCATTGGCAGCCAATCTGGCTGCCGATGAAGTGTTGCTGACGGCCCATCATCAGCAGGACCAGCTGGAAACCGTGTTGCTGGCCTTACTGCGCGGCGCGGGCGTGCACGGTCTCGCGGCCATGCCGGCGCGGCGGCAGCATCAGGGTATGACACTGGTGCGGCCACTGCTGGAATTCACCCGGACGGAACTTGAAGCAGCAGCCATCGCGGCGAGGCTGCATTGGCTGGAAGACCCCAGCAATCTCGATGCGACCTTTGATCGCAACTACCTGCGTCACCGGATAGTGCCACTGCTGGAACAGCGCTGGCCGGCGGCCGCCCGCTCTGCCGCGCGCACCGCACGTCTGGCGGCAGACGCCATGAGCATGCTGGATGAAGTGGCTGCCGCGGATTGCGGCAGCGCGTTGCGTGATAATTGTCTCGAGCTGACTTGCCTGCGCTCCCTGAGCGCGGCCCGGCAACGCAATCTGCTGCGCTGGACCTGCCGTCGCCTTGACCTGACGGTGCCTTCAGAAACTCAGCTCGACGATGCGCTGCAGAGCTTGCTAAGCAAACGGCCCGATGCTGAACCGCTTGCAGCCTGGCCCGGTGTGCGCATCAGGCGCTATCGTGGCTGGCTGTGGTTTTACAACGAAAGTAACGATCCTGGCGCAGCGGAGGCCGCGGGCCACACTGATGTTCAGCACTGGAATCCTCGCAACGCGTTGCAACTGGGTCCGGTGCGCGGCAATTTGGCTATCGCCGGAGCGGCCGAGCCCGGCATTGCTGCAAACCATCTTGACGGCGACTGGCAGGTGCGTTTCCGTACTGGCGGCGAACAATTGCGTCCCGGGCCGCGGGCCCGTCGACGAGACCTCAAGAAACTACTCCAGGAAGCGGGCGTATTGCCCTGGATGCGCGGGCATATTCCCTTGATCTATCTGGATGAAAATTTGCTGGCCGCGGGCGACCTGTGGCTCAACGCGGACCATCCCGCTGTCTCGAGCAACGGCGGTCTGGCGGTGCAATGGCGCAATCACGCAGCGCTGTATGCGCCCGCTTGATGGGTTGCCCTGCAGCCTGCGGGCCAGTCGGCATATAGGCCACAACAATTGTCGCTGCACCGCGTATCTGGTAACTTGTAATACCAACCTGGGTGGTGGTTTGGGTGTTCCGAATTGAGCCGGAGCGCGCTTGTACCCGGGCCCCGATTCCGGTGGTTCAGGTAGTCAGAGCGGCTCTGGCTTTGTTTGTTTATGGGGTTTCTGTGCGGGTATGACCAAGTTTGTGTTTGTAACAGGCGGGGTGGTTTCCTCGCTGGGTAAGGGAATTACGGCTGCTTCGCTGGGGGCCTTGCTGGAGGCCCGGGGTCTGTCGGTCAGCATGATCAAGCTGGATCCTTATCTCAATGTTGACCCGGGCACCATGAGCCCTTTCCAGCACGGCGAGGTATTTGTTACCGACGACGGCACCGAAACTGATCTCGATCTGGGGCACTACGAGCGCTTTGTTAACACCACCACCGGGCGCAACAGTAATTTTACCACCGGCCGTATCTACGGCAGTGTGATAGCCAAGGAACGGCGTGGCGACTACCTTGGCGCTACGGTGCAGGTGATTCCGCATGTTACGGATGAAATCAAGATCGGGGTCAAAAAAGGCGCCGCGAATGCTGACGTCTGTATTGTCGAAATCGGCGGTACCGTTGGCGACATTGAATCGCTGCCGTTTATGGAGGCTATCCGCCAGCTTGGTGTTGATCTGGGCCCGTCGAACGCGGTCTATGTGCATCTGACGCTGGTCCCGTACATCGCCACTTCAGCCGAGATAAAGACCAAGCCTACCCAGCACTCGGTCAAGGAACTGCGTTCCATCGGCATCCAGCCTGACATACTCGTCTGCCGCTCCGAGCATGCCATTCCGGATGATCAGCGGCAAAAAATAGCCCTGTTCACGAATGTTGCCGTGCCGGCGGTGATATCGGCCATGGACGTGGACGACATTTACCGTTTGCCGCTGGTATTCCGCAAACAGGGTCTGGATCAGATTGTGGTCGAGCGCCTCGGGCTGGATGTGCCGCCGGCGGACCTGAGCAAATGGGAAGCGGTGGTGGAGGCCAAGCGCAACCCGAATGCGGAAGTCACCATTGCCATGGTGGGTAAATACGTGGAGTTGAAAGACTCCTATATTTCTATTCATGAGGCATTGATACACGCCGGTATTCGCAACCGCGCACGGGTCAACATCCGTTATTTTGATTCGGAAGATTTTACTTCCGGAGATCTGGGCGACCTGCAAGGGGTTGACGCTATTCTGGTGCCGGGCGGCTTCGGTGATCGTGGCATCGAAGGCAAAGTCAATGCCGTGCGTTATGCGCGTGAAAACGGCATTCCGTTTCTTGGTATTTGTCTGGGCCTGCAGGTGGCCATCATTGAGTTTGCGCGTTCCGTTGCCGGCCTGGAGGGGGCGCATAGCACTGAGTTTGAGGCAACTGCAGCGCATCCGGTGGTGGGGCTGATCACCGAGTGGCGCGAGGATGACGGCACATTGCAGGAGCGCGGCGAGGAATCCGAGCTCGGCGGCACCATGCGGCTTGGTGCGCAGGCCTGCAACCTGGTCGAAGGGTCCATGGCACGTCGCATGTATGGCAGCGCGGTTATCCGCGAGCGGCATCGCCACCGCTATGAATTCAATAATAAGTACCTGCAGCGGCTGCGTGATGCCGGGCTTATGTTTTCCGGGTTCTCGGATGACGACCTGGTGGAAATGATTGAGTTGCCGGGTCATCCCTGGTTTGTGGCCTGCCAGTTCCACCCTGAATTTACCTCCACACCGCGTGAGGGGCACCCGTTGTTCACCGGCTTCGTGGCGGCCGCCTGCCGGCATCGCGGCGAAGACTCGCCGGCCGTGGCGAGTGCCTGAATGATCGGGACTGTTGAGCGATGAAACTGCTGGATTTTGAAGTTGGCGGCAAACAGCCATTTTTTCTGATTGCCGGTCCGTGTGTGATTGAAGGTCGCCAGGCGGCGCTGGATACCGCCGGCTATCTGCAGGAGCTCACCGGGCGCCTCGGCATCCCCTTCATATACAAGTCATCGTTTGACAAGGCGAACCGGTCTTCGGTGGGTAGCCCGCGCGGTCCGGGTCTGGATGAAGGTCTGGCCATTCTTGCCGAGGTGCGCGAGCAAATCGGCGTGCCGGTGCTGACCGATGTGCATGAAGACACCCCGGTCGAGCAGGTGGCCGAGGTAGTGGACGTGCTGCAGACACCGGCCTTTCTGTGCCGGCAAACCAACTTTATCGTGAAAGTCGCGGCTGCCGGCAAGCCGGTAAATATTAAAAAAGGTCAGTTTTTGTCACCCGGCGAGATGGCTAATGTGGCGGAAAAAGCGCGTTCCACGGGCAATGAGCAGATCATGCTTTGTGAGCGCGGCGCTTCATTCGGCTACAACAACCTGGTATCGGACATGCGCTCGATTGCGATTATGCGTGCGACCGGTTACCCGGTGGTGTTTGATGCCACTCATTCGGTGCAGCTGCCGGGTCAGCGAGGTGCCGCGTCAGGTGGGCAGCGTGAATTCGTGCCGGTACTGGCGCGTGCTGCGGTGGCCGCCGGTGTGGCCGGCGTGTTTATGGAAACCCATCCGGAGCCGGAGAAGGCGCTTAGTGACGGGCCCAATGCCTGGCCGATGCATGAACTGGAGGGTCTGCTGCGAAGTCTGCAGGCCATCGATCAAGTGGTAAAACGGGGCGACTTTCCGGAAGACGCGCTGTTGCAGAATGCCTGATACGCAGGGACGGTCGGGCCGACAACAAGAAAATGGAGTGGTTGGTTAATGAGCAGGATTGTTGAGCTGCGAGGCAGGGAAATTATTGACTCTCGGGGCAATCCGACAGTCGAAGCGGATGTCACTCTGGATTCAGGCGCCTTTGGCCGCGCCGCCGTGCCATCAGGTGCTTCCACCGGCAGCCGCGAGGCCGTCGAGCTGCGTGACGGCGGCAAGCGCTATCTGGGGAAGGGTGTCCGGCAGGCAGTGGCGAATGTTAACGGCGAGCTGCGTGAAGCCCTGGTGGCTTTGGGTGATACCGATCAACAGGCTGTTGATGCCTGCATGATTGAGCTGGACGGTACCGACAACAAGGGCCGGCTCGGCGCGAATGCAACGCTGGCAGCTTCGCTGGCCTTTGCGCAGGCGCAGGCCAGGGAACAGCGGCAACCGCTGTTTCGTTTGCTCGGTGATGGGCCCTATGCAATGCCGGTGCCGATGATGAACATCATCAATGGTGGCGCCCATGCGGACAATAGCGTCGATATTCAGGAGTTCATGATTCTGCCGGTGGCGGCGCCGTCGTTTGCTGAAGCGCTGCGCTACGGTACCGAGGTTTTTCATGCGCTCAAGGCGGTACTGCATAAGGCCGGCATGAACACCGCCGTAGGCGATGAGGGTGGCTTTGCTCCTGATCTGCCGTCCAATACGGCGGCGCTGGAGACCATCATGCAGGCGATAGAAGCCGCCGGCTTCCGGCCTGGCAAGGATATTTTTCTGGGGTTGGATGTTGCCAGTTCAGAGTTCTACCGCGACGGCGTTTACAGCCTGGAGTCGGAAGGTAAAACTTTCGATGCCGATGCGTTCAGTGATTTTCTGGTCGGCATTGTCGATGCGTTTCCGGTTATTTCTATTGAAGACGGCATGGACGAGAGCGACTGGGAGGGCTGGGCAACCCTGAGTCAGAAGCTTGCCTCTCGGGTGCAGCTGGTTGGCGACGACCTGTTTGTGACCAATACCCGAATCCTGGCGGAAGGCATAGACAAGGGTATTGCCAATTCCATTCTTATCAAGCCCAATCAGATTGGCACGCTGACTGAAACTGTCAGCGCAATAAATATGGCCGCCCGGGCCAACTATTCGGCGGTAGTTTCGCATCGCTCCGGGGAAACCGAGGATGCGACCATTGCTGACATCGCTGTGGGCACTGTAGCGACGCAGATCAAAACCGGTTCATTGTGCCGTTCGGATCGCATGGCGAAATACAACCAGTTGTTGCGCATTGAGGAAATTCTTGGCAGCGATGCAAGTTATGCGGGTGCTGCGGGTTTTCCCGTGCCCTTGCAGGGTTAGCAGAGTCAGAACCGACACATGGCCAGAACGCAGCAAAACTCGTCACTCGCATTCCGGTTGCTGATTCTGGGGCTGGTGCTGTTGCTGGGATTGTTGCAGACCGGCTTGTGGCTAAGCGAGGATGGCTGGTCTGAAGTGCTGCATTTGCGCCGTGCAAGTGAAGCGCAGCGCGCCGAAAATGCCAATCTGACTGAGCGCAATGCGCGGCTGCGCGCGGAAGTGGCAGATCTGAAAGGCGGCTTTGCCGCGCTGGAAGAACGTGCCCGTGCGGACCTCGGCATGGTTGCCGAAGACGAAAGTTTTTATTTGCTGGTGCCGACCGAAGGCGATCCCGACGAGGCGCCGGCGCCGCGCTGATGCCTTAAGCCGGCAGACACTGTCCAGCATGAACGCCATTGCAGATCTGGCGGCGGAAATCACCGCGCTGGAAGAGTCGGCCGATATCCCGGCTTTGCCCCGCGCGTTTGGCAAAGTGCTTGGCAGCGGACGGTTGCGTGCCGAGCCCCACGATTTTTTTGTCAGCGAGCACACCGGGCTGCAACTGTCCGGTCAGGGCGAACACGTATACCTGCAGTTGCGTAAGACCGGCCAGAATACTCGCTGGGTGGCCAAGCAACTGGCGAATTTTGCTGCTGTGCCTTACAAGGCGGTCAGTTTTGCCGGGCTTAAGGATCGCCATGCTGTCACCGAGCAGTGGTTCAGCTTGCATCTGCCCGGATCCACTGACCCGGACTGGAGCCGTCTGTCGCTGGAGGGTGTGGAGTTTTTGCAGGCCTGCCGTCACAACCGCAAATTGCGTCAGGGGCAGCTGAGTTACAACCGCTTTCGTCTGCGCGTGCGGGATTGCCGTATTGCTGAGCCTGACCTGCTGCAGTCGCGGCTGCAACGCATTCGCGAACACGGTGTACCCAACTATTTCGGCCCGCAGCGTTTTGGTCGGGATTTAAACAACCTCCGGCGTGTGCTACAGCAGCCGGAACTGCGCCGTCTTGGCCGCGAGCCTCGCGGTTTTGTTATTTCAGCGCTGCGTGCGGCGCTGTTTAACGGTTATCTGGCCGCTCGGGTGGCCGCCGGCAACTGGTATCAGCCGTTGCCGGGTGAAGCCTTGCTGTCAGACAGGCCCCGGGGTGCTGCCGAAGATGACACAGCGGTATTTGCGCCGCTGCGGCTGCCGGCGGCGCTGCTATGGGGCAAAGGTGCGGGTGGTAGCGGCGGCGCCGTAAAAGACCTTGAGGCCGCATGGTTCGGTCGCTTTCCAGCGGTCTGTGCGGTGCTGGAACGTGCCGGGGCACGCATGTCCCGGCGGGTCATGGCGGCCCGTGTCGGTGAATTGCAGTGGCGTTATGATCAGGACGCGCTGGTACTGGAATTTATGTTGGGGCCGGGTGTGTTTGCGACTGCGCTGCTGGCGGAAATTCTGGCCGTGGAAGACTGCGCGCTGACCCTGGCGAAGGAGGAGTCAAATGATTGAAGTTCTGCAGCACGGCAGCGTGGCGGAAATCCGTCTGGCGCGCCCGCCCGTCAATGCGCTCAATATGGAATTTCTGGAAGCGCTGATAGCTTCACACAGAGATCAAGTTAAAAATAAGTCACAAGCTATTGTTATTTCAGGTTTAGAGGGAATTTTCAGCGGGGGTCTCGATGTGCCGGAACTGCTGCAGCAGTCGCGCAACTCCATGACCGTATTCTGGGACCGGTTTTTCAGTCTGAATATGAACCTGCTGCGCAGCCCGGTGCCGGTGATCGCCGCGCTTACCGGGCATGCGCCGGCCGGCGGCGCCGTACTGGCGATTCATTGTGACTACCGGGTGGCCGCACGCGGTGATTTTCGCATCGGACTCAATGAGGTGCAGGTCGGCCTTGCTGTGCCGCCCCATATCCTGCGGGTGCTGGAATCGGTGGTGGGGCAGCGCACCGCCGCCCGGTTGGCGATGACCGGCGAATTGATCGGGATCGACGAAGCGCTGCGTATCGGCCTGGTGGACGAACTTGTTGAACCGGCCGAGGTCATCAGCCGCGCGGTTGACTATGCCGCCGCGCTGACCCGGTTGCCCCCAAGGTCAATGAACCAGACCCGGCTGAATAGCCGGCAGCGTATTTTCGCCGATGCTGTTGATCAGGAGGAGATTCGCGCCATGACCGATTACTGGTTCAGCGACGAAACGCAGACGGCCATGCAGGCACTGGTTGCCAGTCTGGGCAAAAAGTAACTGCCGTCAGCGCGATTTCAGTAATACGTAGACCGCGCCGGTGCCGCCGTCGGCCGGCGGGGCGCTGCAAAAGGCCAGCACTTCGTCCCAGCTGCGCAACCAGTTGTTGACCCCGTGTTTCAGCACCGGACCGTCGGGTCCCGACCCCAGGCCTTTGCCGTGCACCACCCGCACGCAGCGCAGGCCTTTTTCATGGCTGTAGCGGATAAAGTCGTGCAGATAGGCTCTGGCCTCATCGCGGCGCAAGCCGTGCAGGTCGACTTCCTCGCGTACTGATATCCTGCCGTTGCGCAGCTTGCGAAATATCCTGGCGTCGACGCCGTCGCGCCGGTAGCTGAGTTCCTCGCCGGTTTCCACATCAGCATCAGGCGGCATGGTGCTGCGACTTTCCGCCAGTGCCGCCTGTTCGTCGCGGCGACGCTGCGCGGCCTTGGGAGCAGGCCTGACGGTTTCGGGCTGGTGCCGGTTAGCGCTATTCTTTTTCTGCTTCAGCGGCCTGACGTTGCCAACTGCTTCTCTGAATAGCGCTGCGTCGTCCGAGTTGCTATGTTTGCCATCCTTTGACTGCATCGTTTCGCTATGAAGATTCTGCTCAGCAATGACGACGGCTACCATGCCGCCGGTCTGGCCGCCCTTGCGCACCGGGTCGGCGAACTTGCCGATATCGTAATCGTTGCGCCGGATCGCAATCAAAGCGGCTCAAGTCATTCTCTCACACTAGACAACCCGCTGCGGGTGGGCCGCACCGAGGCCGGAGTCTATTTCGTCAACGGTACCCCGACAGACTGTGTGCATCTGGCCATTACCGGCCTGCTGGACGATGAACCCGACATGGTTGTGTCCGGCGTCAATCACGGCGCCAATCTTGGTGATGACGTGTTGTACTCGGGTACGGTGGCGGCTGCAATCGAAGGGCGTTTTCTGGGGCTGCCGGCCATTGCCGTGTCGCTGGTCAGTGATGATATTGAAAATCTTGACAGTGCCGCCCGCGCGGTAGCCTGGCTGCTGCAGAAACTGCAGGCGGATCCGCTGCCGGCCGATACGATACTGAACGTGAATGTGCCTGATCTGCCTTTCGAACAACTGCGGGGATTTGCGGCTACCCGGCTGGGCTTTCGCCATCGGTCCGAAGCGGTGGTGCCGCAGGCCGATCCCAAAGGCCGCATGGTTTACTGGGTAGGGCCGGCCGGCGCCGGTGAGGATGCCGGCCCGGGCACCGATTTTCATGCGGTCGAGCACGGCAAAGTATCCATCACACCGTTGCAGGTTGATCTGACGCGCCATGCGGCCGTCAACTCGCTGGCAGACTGGCTGGATAAGGGTACCGACCGATGAGCGCCTCGCGCCTGCAGGGCATTGGCATGACCTCGGCCCGCACCCGCGACCGGCTGGTGCAGCGATTGCAGCAGAACGGTATAACCCAGCCGGAAATTCTCGAGCGCATTCGCAACGTGCCGCGCCATCTGTTTGTGGATGAAGCACTGTCGAGCCGGGCCTATGAAGACAATGCATTGCCGATTGGCCAGGGGCAGACGATTTCGCAGCCTTACGTGGTGGCGCTGATGACGCAGGCACTGCTGGAAGACGAATCGGGCGGGTTGCGCAGATTGCCGAAAGCACTGGAGATCGGCACAGGCTGCGGCTACCAGACGGCCGTGCTGTCGCCGTTTGTGCGCCAACTGTTTTCCATTGAGCGCATTGCGCCGTTGCTGAGTGATACCCGTGACCGTCTGCGGGCGTTGCGGGTCGGCAACGTGCGCTTTCGCAATGATGACGGTTTCGGGGGCTGGCCGGGTCAGGCACCGTTTGACGGTATTATTGTCACTGCTGCACCGGGTCAGGTGCCGGAAAAATTGCTGGAGCAACTGGCGCCCGGCGGCCGCCTTGTGGTTCCGGTCGGACCCGATGGAGGCGAGCAGCGTCTGCTGCGAATCACCCGCACCGACGATGGCTTCCGGCGCGAAGATCTGGGCGGTGTCGTGTTTGTGCCCATGGTTGAGGGCAAGGAGAAAGGCAGCCGATGAAACTGTTCGCCCCGTTGCTTGACCGGGTGCTCAACTGGTCGCGGCATGAGCATGCGCCCTGGTATCTGGCGGGGCTCAGTTTTGCGGAATCATCGTTTTTTCCGATTCCCCCTGACGTCATGCTGGCGCCGATGGTTGTGGCCAGACCGGAAAAAGCCTGGAGTTTTGCGCTCAATACCACTCTCGCTTCGCTGGCTGGCGGTATAGCCGGATTTGCCATCGGCGTCTGGGCTATCGATGCGGTGATGCCGTTGGTGGATCGCTTCGGTTACAGCGATGCTTACGTACTGGCAAGCGAGTGGTTCACCAGCTGGGGTTTCTGGGCCGTGCTGGCCGCTGGTTTCTCGCCTATTCCGTACAAAATTTTCACCATTTCCGCCGGCGCCCTGGCCATGCCCCTGGCGCCATTCGTGCTTGCTTCACTGGTGGGCCGCGGCGCGCGTTTTTTTCTGGTCGCCGGGCTGATTTTCTGGGGCGGGCCGCGCGTCGAGTTGATGTTGCGTCGTTACGTGGAATGGCTGGGATGGCTGGCGGTTGCCCTGCTGGTGCTGGCCTATTTGCTGCTGCGTTGATTTTCCCCGGGCGGTGACAGTGGAAGCTAACCGGTCGGTGAATACGCTTGGCCTGCTGCCGGTTGCGCTCCTGTTATGCAGTCTGTGGCTGGCTTCCTGCAGCAGCGCATTGCGCTGGAATCCTGACGTGCATACGGTGCGCCCGGGCGAAACGCTGTACTCCATCGCCATGCGCTACGATCTTGATCACCGGCGGCTGGCGGCCTGGAATGGTCTGGGTGACGGCACCTATATCCGTGCCGGGCAGAAATTGCGGTTACGGGCGCCCGCCGGCGGGATCAAGCCGGCCACAGGGCGGCGTTCCGCTCCGCCACCTAAAGTCTGGCCCGCGCCGGGCTGGAACTGGCCGACGCAGGGCAGAGTGGCGGAAGCTTTCGGTGCGTCGCCGAGTACCGAGTCAGGTCTGCGCATCGCCGGCCGCAAAGGGCAGCCGATATACGCGGTTGCAGCCGGTGAAGTGGTTTATGCCGGCGACGGGCTGCCAAGCTACGGTCAGCTACTCATAATTAAGCACAATGACACGTGGCTGAGCGCCTACGGATTCAATTCGCGTCTGCGGGTGCGCGAGGGCGACCGCATTCAGGCACGACAGCACATTGCGGATATGGGGCAGACCCGCGCCGGTGATGCGCGGTTGCATTTCGAAATTCGCCGCAATGGCCAGCCAGTAAACCCGCAGCAATACCTGCCGCGCCGTTAGCGTGACTGGCCGGTCGCTATTCGATCAGTAGTGCGGCTACTGCGGCGCGCCGTTCATTGATCAGGACATTGAAGGTGCGACAGGCTGCGACTGTCTGCATGACTTCAATCGCTACGCCCATGCGCATGATTTCGGTGAGTACGGCAATATCGGGAAATTTCTGCCGCGCACCGGTTCCCAGCAGCAGAATTTCCGGCCGCAGCGCAAGCGCTGGCTCAAAATCCGCTATGCTCAGCGATTCGATGGCCGCCGGCTGCCAGTCGGTGATCAGTTCAGTAGCAGAAATAATGACGTGATCGCGAAGTACGGTCTCGCGCAGGTGAATAGCGCCCGGTTCACAGGCGCGAATCTGGTTTTTTTCAGTCGGGTCGGACGAAAAACGCATAATTTGAAAAAACTGAGTACCACGGTTAAACGATGAGCAACAAGGTGATTGTGCGCCGGAGCGTCACCGCTGAGCAACTGCAGATGTTGCCGGACTGTCTGGCGCTGCCGCTGCGGCGCGTATTCGCGGCTCGCGGCGTCACAGCGGCGGAACTGGATATGGCGTTATCGGGACTGCTGCCGGTCAGTTCGCTGGCTGGCACGGCCGCCGCCGCTGAGCGGCTGGCGGCAGCGCGGCAACGACAACAGCGGGTGCTGGTTGTCGGCGACTTCGACGCCGACGGAGCAACGGCTGCCGCTCTGATGATGATATGTCTGCGCGAGTTCGGTTTTGCGGCCGCCGATTACCTGGTGCCCGACCGTTTCCGATTCGGTTATGGTCTGTCTGCTGCGCTGGTGGATGAAGCTCTGGCGCGCTGCCGGGCTGAACAGATCCCCGCACCGCAGCTGATCGTTACCGTAGACAACGGCATTAGCAGTCAGGCCGGTGTCGCTCGGGCGGCGCAACACGGTATTGATGTCATCATCACGGATCATCATTTGCCCGGCGAAGATCTGCCGGATGCAGCCGTCATCGTCAATCCCAACCTGCCCGGCAGCAAATTCGGCAGCAAAGCACTTGCCGGAGTCGGCGTGGCGTTCTATGTGATGGCAGCGCTGGGGCAGCGTCTGGCTGCAGACGGGGTGCTGGAAGCAGGCGCTGCTCGCCGGATTTGCGCGGCCTGCCTGGACCTGGTCGCGCTGGGTACAGTGGCTGATCTGGTGCCGCTGGATTTTAATAATCGCGTGCTGGTATCGCAGGGATTGCAGCGCATGCGCAGTGGCCATACCCGCCCGGGCATTCGCGCGATGTTTGCCGCAGCCGGGCGGAATTCGGCTGTGGCAACGGCAGCCGATCTTGGCTTTGCGATAGCCCCGCGGCTCAATGCTGCCGGCAGGCTGGAAGATATTTCGGTAGGCATTGAATGCCTGCTCAGCGATGATGCAGCGGATGCCGCCGCAAAGGCCGCGTTGCTGTCAAACCTCAACGAGGAGCGCAAACGCCTGCAACAATCCATGCAGGCTGACGCTGATCTGCACATTGATGGCGTACTGCAGGAATTGCAGCATGAAGCACCAGCGGCGGCCTGCCTATACGATCCGGCTTGGCATCAGGGTGTGGTCGGACTGGTAGCGAATCGCATCAAGGACAGGCTGAATCGCCCGGTAATCGTATTTGCCCGCGGCGAGACAGACGGGGTCCTAAAAGGTTCCGGCAGGTCAGTTCAGGGCGTGCATATGCGCGACCTGCTGGCTGAAGTCGATGCGCGTCACCCGGGCATGATCAGCCGCTTTGGCGGACATGCCATGGCCGCCGGCCTGTCGCTGGAAAGTTCCCGGCTGGAAACGTTTCGGCAGGCCTTTATCAAGGCGGCACGGGCTCATACCGATGCCATTCCCGATGCCGGCCGCATCTGGTCAGACGGTGAGCTGCGCCAGAATGAAGTCGCTCTGGCTTTCGCCGAACAACTACGGGCAGCCGGGCCGTGGGGGCAGGGTTTTCCGGAGCCATTGTTCGACGGGCGCTTTGAGCTGTTGACGCAGAAAATCGTCGGTGAGCAACATCTCAAGCTCACCCTGCGGCATGCGGACGGTGGTTCACCCATAGATGCAATCGCTTTTTTTCACGGCGACCTGATATCGGCCGATCGGGGTGCGTTGTGCGAGGTTGCCTATCGCCTTGATGTCAAAGAATACCGTGGCCGGCGCAGCCCGCAACTGGTTGTGGAACATATTGAATGCGTCTAGCATTACGCCCGCTTATGGAACTCACCCACATACCTGAAGTTATTGACGACCTTCGCGAGCGCTCGGTTGCGCTGAGGAGGTATCTTTGACTTCGATAACCAGTTAGACCGTCTTAACCAGATTCTTCAGGAGTTTGAGGATCCTGCCATCTGGAACGATCAGAAAAAGGCCGAGGAACTGGGCAAGGAGCGCGCGCGGCTTGAGGCTGTGCTGCTGCCGCTGGATGAGGTGGCCAAAGGGCTGCAGGATGCCGGTGATCTGCTGGAAATGGCGCGCGAAGAAAACGACGCCGAAACCCAGGCCGATATTGCCGCTGATCTTGTGGCCATGCGCGAAAAAATAGAACGGCTCGAGTTTCAGCGCATGTTCAGCGGCAAGGCTGACGCCGCCAACGCATTTGTTGATATTCAGTCAGGCGCGGGCGGCACCGAAGCTCAGGACTGGTCGGAAATGCTGTTGCGTATGTACCTGCGCTGGTGCGAAGCCAACGGTTTTCAGGCCGAACTCATTGAAGCCTCTGCTGGCGATGTGGCCGGTCTTAAAAGCGCCACCGTCTATGTCCAAGGCGAATATGCCTATGGCTGGCTGCGCACCGAAACGGGCGTGCATCGGCTGGTGCGCAAGTCGCCGTTCGACTCCGGCAATCGTCGGCATACCTCGTTTGCCTCTGTATTTGTGTCGCCGGAAATTGACGACGATATAGAGATAGAAATTGATCCTTCTGATTTGCGCGTGGATGTATATCGGGCCAGTGGTGCGGGTGGTCAGCATGTCAACAAGACCGAATCCGCGGTGCGCATTACTCACAACCCTACCGGCATTGTGGTCCAATGCCAGAACGACCGTTCGCAGCACAAGAACCGCGCAACAGCGCTGAAGCAACTTAAGGCGCGCCTGTATGAACTGGAAGAGCAAAAACGGCGGGAAGAGGCGCAATTGCAGGAAGAGGGCAAATCGGATGTGGGGTGGGGCAGTCAGATACGCTCTTATGTGCTTGATCAGTCGCGTGTTAAGGATCTGCGCACCGGTGTTGAATCCGGCGATCCGGATTCGGTGCTGAACGGCGATTTGAATAAATTTATCGAGGCCAGCCTTAAGCAGGGCGTTTAGGCCGCAACAACGGAAAGTAAATGTCAGGCGCAAACGAAAAGAACAAGTCACATCATGATGCGGATGCCGAAAACAAGCTGGTTGCCGAACGGCGCCGCAAACTGCACACGCTGCGCGAAAATGGCTTTAACTTCCCGAACAGCTATCGCCGCACAGCACTGGCGGGCCAGTTGCATGAAATATACGACGCCTATAGCAACGAAACACTGGAGGCCGACGCGATTGAAGTGCAGGTAGGCGGCCGCATGATGACCAAGCGGGTAATGGGCAAAGTGAGCTTCGCCACCATGCAGGATCGCTCCGGCCAGATTCAGCTTTTCCTGCAGCGCGATGCGTTGCCGGAGGGTGTGTATCAGGACTTCAAAAGCTGGGATCTTGGCGATATCGTCTGGGCGCGCGGAATTCTGTTTCGCACCAAAACCGGTGAATTGTCGGTGCGCGTTGCCGAGCTGGTGCTGCTGACCAAGTCACTGCAGCCGTTACCGGAAAAATTCCACGGCCTCAGCGATCAGGAAACCCGTTACCGCCAGCGCTATGTTGATCTGATTGTCACCGATGAATCCCGCGAGGTGTTCCGGCGGCGCGCGGCAGTGGTGCAGTTTATTCGTTCCTACCTGGACGCGATGGATTTTCTTGAGGTCGAGACGCCCATGATGCAGCCCATACCAGGCGGCGCAGTGGCGCGGCCGTTTGTTACTCATCACAACGCGCTCGATCGGCAGCTGTATCTGCGTATTGCGCCGGAACTGTATCTGAAACGGCTGGTAGTCGGCGGTTTTGAGCGCGTATACGAAATCAACCGCAGTTTCCGCAACGAAGGTCTGTCAACGCGCCACAATCCCGAATTCACCATGCTCGAGATGTACATGGCTTACGCTGACTACAACGTGCTGATCGAATTACTGGAGAACATGGTCAAAAGCCTGACGGAGAGTATCAATGGCACCGGCCTGCTTAGCTACCAGGGTCAGGATTATGATTTGGGTGGCAGCTATGCGCGTCTTACGGTGGAGGAGGCCGTGATGCGCTTCAATCCGGAGCTGGACAGCAGCAAGCTGAGGGATCGCGATTATCTTGCCGCTGTTTGCGGTGACATGGATATTCCTGTTCCCGATGCCGCCGGATCCGGCAAGTTGCTGATAGAGATTTTTGAAAAAACCGTTGAACACCGGCTGGATCAGCCGACTTTTATTACCGGATACCCGGCTGAAGTATCGCCGCTGGCCCGTCGCAGTGATGCTGATCCCTGGCTTACAGACCGTTTTGAGTTTTTTGTCGGCGGCCGGGAAATTGCCAACGGCTTTTCCGAACTAAATGACGCCGAGGATCAGGCAGCGCGCTTTGAGGCTCAGGCGCTGCAAAAATCTGCCGGTGACGAAGAGGCCATGTTTTTCGATCAGGATTACATCACGGCACTGGAATATGGCATGCCGCCCACTGCGGGACTCGGCGTTGGAATAGACCGGCTTGTCATGTTGCTGACCGACTCACCGTCCATTCGCGATGTGCTCTTGTTTCCGCACATGCGCGACAGCGCTGACAATTGACTGCCATGGCGGCGGCAGCGCAGCAACAGCCTATAGGTATCTTTGATTCGGGCGTAGGCGGTCTGACAGTACTGCATGCTTTGCGCGACCGTTTACCCGCTGAGGATTTGCTATACCTTGGTGATACGGCACGTTTGCCCTATGGCACCAAGAGCGAGGAATCGGTGCAGCGTTATGCTTCGCATGCCGCCGGCTGGTTAAGGCAGCGTGGCATAAAGCTGCTGGTAGTCGCGTGCAATACCGCTTCGGCGCTTGCGCTGGACGCATTGCGGGCGCAACTTGCTCCCGTGCCGGTGATCGGCGTCGTGGAGCCGGGCGCTCAGGCCGCCGTGGCGCTCAGTCATGCGCATCGACACCTGGTGCTGGCGACAGAATCCACGGTTGCACGGCGCGCCTATACCCGAGCCATACATGCGCTTGATCCTGCCGCCGAAGTCGAAGAGCTGGGTTGTTCGGTTTTTGTTGCTCTGGCCGAAGAGGGCTGGAGCAGCGGTCCGGTCGCGGCCGCGGCGGCTGCCGCCTATCTTGGGTCGGTGCCGAAGCGGCCGGCGGCCGAGCGGCCCGATACGGCTATTCTGGGCTGCACACATTTCCCGTTATTGCGGGAAGCCATAGCAGCAGTGCTCGGTCCCGATATCGCCATCGTCGATTCGGCCACCACGACCGCTGATGCGGTGGTAACCCGTCTCGATGAGCTCGACCTGCGCAAGGCAACCTCTGCCAGTGGCAGCCTGCAATTGGTGGCAACCGATAGCCCGGCGCGATTTGCCGCGGTCGGCTCGGCATTCCTCGGTGAGCGCTTCACGCCGGACGACATTGAGTTGACGGATATTCACCCGCTCGAACTCGGCTCCCGTTAAAGCAAAATATTCCCGCCTGGTTTCAGGCGGTTTCCGGCACCGCATAGGGCAGCTCGGCCAGGTGCAGCCGGGCCTCGCCGACGCTCAGTTGCGCGGCGCGTTCTTGCAGCCGAACCACAGCCAACAGGTTGCCGTCCACGGCATCCACCACGGTGCCCACCCGCGTACCGTCGGTGACGACCGCATCACCGGGGCTGATCGCGGTCGATTCGGAGCTGAAGCGAAACATGCGGCGCTTGATGCGGCCGAGATTCTGGGTGCGGGCGACAATTTCCTGACCCACGTAGCAGCCCTTGCTAAAGCTTATGCCGCCGAGCAGGTCCAGATTGACCATCTGCGGCACGAACGCTTCGCTGGTCTGCGGCCAGATGACCGGCACGCCGGCGCGAATATTGGCCAGCCGCCAGTCACCGGCGCTTGCGGCGGTTGCCTCACCGGCGATTTGCCAGCCACCACCGGGGCCCTGCAACCGAAGTTGGTTTTCATCAGAATAACAGTAGGTTATTGTATTTTCTTCCGAAGAATTATCGACAAGCGGATAGACGGGCAGCGGGCTGCACTCGACCCGCACGTCCGCCCGCAGCACGAACATTGCCAGCCGTCTGGCAATCGCGGCGGCAAGTGGCGCGGGTACCGTGAGCCAGATCGCATCCTGCCAGTCGGCGACCCAGCTGATTAAAAACAGGCGTCCTTTGGGTGAGTTCCAGCCTGCCAGCAACGGTTGTTCCGGCGTCAGCCCGGCCAGATCCTGGGTGAACTGACCCTGCAGAAATTCGATCCGGTCGTTGCCGGACACCCGGATGGCAGTCAGCAGGGGGTCGGCAGGCAGGTCGGTGATGTCATTCATAGCTAGTGATTACGCGGGATTACAGGCATCCTGAGGTGCAAAACGGGGGCCATTCTGGCACACTTCGCGCCATGTCGGAGAGGGTCCCTGCGCACAACAGCAAATCACTCGGCGAGCGGGCCGCGGCAGCGGCCGGATCGGCGGGAGAACCCGTGATTGTCCCGGTTCCTGAAGACGGAGCGGAGCAGCAACGGGAGCGGGAAATTGGCGGTCCGCAGGGGCCGGAGCCCACACGTTACGGGGACTGGGAACGGAAGGGGCGTTGCATCGATTTCTGAGCGGAAGTCCGCTGGCGAGCACCAACCCTGCGCCGACAAACCTGGAAATTAAAATGACGGGTATTCAGTTCGCTGAGTATCCAGTCCGGCATATGACTCCGGAGTTTTGCACATGCCAGAAATAAAAAGACCTTTGTCTCCCCACCTGGGCGTCTACAAGTGGTCGGTGACCATGACGCTGTCGATATTGCACCGCATGAGCGGTGTTGCGCTTTCGTTATGCGCGCTGGCGTTGGTGGCGTGGATAGTTGCAGCCGCTTTCGGTGCCGCGGCTTACGCAACCGTAACGGCGCTGCTGACAAGCTGGTTCGGTATTCTGCTGCTACTGGGTTTTTCGGCCAGTTTTTTTATTCACCTCGCCAATGGCATCCGTCACCTGTTCTGGGATGCCGGTTACGGCTTTGCCAGGGACACTGCCCACAGAACCGGCGTAATTGCGCTGGTGGCAGCAGCGCTGCTTACGCTGTTGTTCCTCGCGGGGATCTGGTCATGAGTCTGGAGTCGCCGCTCGGCAAATTTCTGGGGCATGGTTCGGCCAGGCAGGGAACCGAACACTGGTGGGCACAAAAATTAACCGCCGTCGCGCTGGTGCCGCTCACGTTGTGGTTTGTCATCACGCTGCCGGGGCTGGATGTCCGGGATCTGGCGGCAGCGCGCAGCTGGATCGCGCAGCCGGTTAATGCGATTCCGCTCCTGCTGCTGGTCATCGCCGGGTTGTATCACTCGCTGCTTGGTCTGCAGGTAGTGGTTGAGGATTACGTGCACGGCGCACTCAAGGTTGTGACCCTGCTTGGTTTGCAGTTGCTGCACTGGGCGCTCGCGGTCGCGGCGATTTACTCGGTTATTGTGATTTCAGTGGGTGCAGCTTGATGACGGGCGACTACGAGTTTATTGACCACACCTATGACGTGGTTGTGGTGGGCGCCGGCGGCGCCGGCCTGCGTGCCACCTTCGGCCTTGCCGAGGCAGGACTCAGCGCGGCCTGTATCACCAAGGTTTTCCCCACCCGCAGCCATACCGTTGCGGCACAGGGCGGCATCAGTGCCGCGCTTGGCAACATGGGTGAGGATGACTGGCGCTGGCATATGTACGACACCGTCAAGGGATCCGACTGGCTTGGCGACCAGGACGCCATCGAATACATGTGCAAGGAAGCGCCCGCGGCGATTATCGAGCTGGAGCATTATGGTGTGCCGTTTTCCCGCACCGAGGATGGCAAGATCTATCAGCGTCCTTTCGGCGGTATGACCACACGCTTCGGTGAGGGCACAGCCCAGCGCACCTGTGCGGCGGCTGACCGCACCGGCCATGCCATGCTGCATACGCTGTATCAGCAGTCACTCAAACACGATGCCACTTTTTATATAGAATATTTCGCTATTGATCTGGTGATGGAGAATGGCACCTGCCGCGGCGTGATAGCCATTGATATGGCCACCGGCCGCCTGCATCGCTTCCGCGCGCACCGGGTGATCATGGCAACCGGTGGTTACGGCCGGGCATTTTTTTCCTGCACCTCGGCGCATACCTGCACCGGTGACGGCAATGCCATGGTGTTACGTGCCGGACTGCCACTGCAGGACATGGAGTTTGTGCAGTTCCATCCGACCGGAATTTACGGTTCCGGCTGTCTGATCACCGAAGGTTCACGCGGCGAGGGCGGCTATCTGACCAACTCGGAAGGCGAACGCTTTATGGAGCGCTATGCGCCGAACGCAAAGGACCTTGCCTCGCGGGATGTGGTCAGCCGATCGATGACCATGGAAATAAATGCCGGTCGCGGCGTAGGCGCCGAACAGGACCATATTTACCTGCACCTGGAGCATCTCGGCCCCGAGGTTATCCAGGAAAGGCTGCCCGGTATTGCGGAAACCGCGAAAATTTTTGCCGGTGTGGATGTTACCAAAGAGCCCATCCCGGTTATCCCGACGGTTCACTACAACATGGGTGGCATACCGACCAATTATCACGGCGAGGTACTGGATGGCAGGGGCGGTACCGTTGAAGGCCTGATGGCCGTCGGTGAGGCGGCCTGCGTTTCCGTGCACGGCGCCAATCGGCTCGGCTCCAATTCGCTGCTCGACCTGGTGGTGTTCGGTCGTGCGGCTGCGCATCGCTGCGCCGAAAAAGTTCAGGCCAACCAGCGCCAGCGGCCGCTGGCTGCAGACGCTGGCGAGCAGGCTGTATCCCGACTCGATAAATTGCGTCATGCCACGGGTAGCCGGGCCACCGCCGATATCCGTCTGGAGATGCAGAAGACCATGCAGCAGCATGCTGCCGTGTTCCGCACCGGCGACTCATTGCGGGAAGGTATCGGCAAGCTCGCCAAGACCCATGCAAGCTTTGCCGATGTCAGCGTGCAGGACCGCTCACTGGTCTGGAATACCGACCTGATCGAAACCATGGAGCTGGAAAATCTGCTGATGCAGGCAAGCGCCACCATCAGGGGTGCGGTTGAGCGCGAAGAAAGCAGAGGAGCGCAGGCGCGCGAGGATTTCCCGGACCGTGACGACGGAAACTGGATGAAGCATACACTGGCCTGGGTGGATGCCGCTGGCCAGGTGTCGCTGGACTATCGACCGGTGAACCTGGAAACCCTGACCGACGAAGTTGAAACCGTGCCGCCCAAAGCGCGGGTTTACTAGGCACGCGTTTACTGTATAGAGGATAGAGCATGGCCGAGTTCCAGTTACCGCCGAATTCCCGGGTAAAACCCGGCAAGCATTTTCCGGCACCGGCAGGTGCCCGCAATGTGCGGCGCTTCTCAATCTATCGCTATGACCCGGACAGCGGCGAAAACCCGCGACTGGATACTTATGAGGTCGACATGGACAGCTGCGGGCCAATGGTGCTCGATGTGCTTATCAAGATTAAGAACGAAATAGATCCGACCCTGACGTTCCGGCGCTCCTGCCGCGAAGGCATCTGTGGCTCATGCGCCATGAATATAGCCGGCGGCAATACGTTGGCCTGCACCCAGGCGACTGCAGACCTGCAGGGCGACATCAAAATCTATCCGCTGCCGCACATGCCGGTGGTGAAGGACCTGGTGCCGGACCTGACTAATTTCTACGCCCAATACGCATCCATCAAGCCCTGGCTGCAGACCCGCACGCCGGCGCCGCCGGACCAGGAGCGGCTGCAGTCCAAGGAAGATCAGGAAAAGATCAACACGCCCTCAGCCTGCATACTGTGCGCCTGTTGTTCCACCAGTTGTCCGAGTTATTGGTGGAACAGCGACCGCTACCTTGGCCCCGCGGCGTTGCTGGC
Organism: uncultured Chromatiaceae bacterium; assembly: GCA_964350425.1. GTDB lineage: Bacteria > Pseudomonadota > Gammaproteobacteria > Steroidobacterales. The sequence goes on from CAYGKB010000010.1 coordinate 21,543, forward strand.
TGCTTACCGCTGGCTGGTGGACAGTCGTGATGAAGCGACCGGTGAGCGGCTTGATGAGCTGGAAGATCCGTTCCGGATATACCGGTGTCACACCATCATGAATTGCACCAACGCCTGCCCGAAAGATCTCAATCCGGCCAAAGCGATTGCGGAAACCAAAAAGATGCTGGCGGCGCGGAGTCACTAACGGGCTCGCGCTTCGGCTGCAGGCAAACAGGGCGAGAACATGGGCGATCCGGAAATGGCAAGACTGCGCTGGCGCTGCCGACGCGGTATGCGCGAGCTGGATATGCTGTTGCTGGGGTACGTGGACGATGTCTATCCGCAGGCCGGGGCGGCCGAGCAGGCTGCCTTTCGGCGGCTGCTTACCACGCCGGATCCCGAGATTCTGGCCTTGCTGACCGGGCGCGCGCAGACCGATGATGAGTATTTGGCTCATATCATTGAACGGCTTCTTAACCACAAGCCGGCTTGACAGTCTGCCGTTGCCGCGCTGGACGCGGGGGCGCCTGCACTGGCAGTCGCGGCGGCTGGAGTTTTGTGCGGGTCAATACTGGCTGGAGGATTCAGCGAGCGGCCGCACAGCCGTGCTATTGTTGCGGCACAAAAGCTTCTGGTGGCATAGCTTTGCGGGTATCACTCTACAAACGCCCGATTCCGGGCAGCAGACATTATGGTTTATTCGCCGCGGGCATAGCGCCGCATGGCGCCGCTTGCGTGCGCATTTCAGAATTCCCTGATGGGGCACTTTTTCTGCCTGGCAGGGAGAACTTTTGCGCGGTAGCCCGGTCTATCTACTCGTTGCTGGTGAACGGGTCCCGATATGGCGGCGGACGCT
>CAYGKB010000011.1:0-22023 GCA_964350425.1 uncultured Chromatiaceae bacterium
AGCGCAGCGCCAATGCTCTTGAGGAAGACCTGACGGCAAAATCCATTCGACCGGAACGCACCGGTGAATCTTTCGGTACCTATGATCGTGAGTTGGCGCGTTCCATGGCTTTGTGCACCAAACACTTTCGGCTGGATCGTTCGCTTGGCATCTTCGACGAAGATCGCCAGAAGATCGATAAGATGGCGGGAATAAGGCTGCTAAAAAAATTGTTTCTGGCCGAACCGAAAGCCTGGCAGGCGAGTTTGCGGGTTCCGGCGCTCCTCATCTTTGGCGAGCATGAATTGTCTTTAAACCCTTATAAAATTTGCAAACAGGCAGAAAAAACCATTCCTGGCATCAGGACGGCTGTGATCAAACATGCCGGTCACGGCGCTATTTTCGATCAGCCTGAGAAGGTCGCCAGTATGATGCATGACTTTGTCTTTAATAGTGTTTTGCCGGCCCGTCATGGGCAGGGTAAACCGTCAGCCGCTCAGGTGGTCGCCGATGCGTAGCAAGAACAAACTGTTGATCTGGGAATTGTTGTGTGTTTTCTGGGTGTGTTTTGCGGGCTCGGTACTGCATTTCGCGTTTGAGCTCAGTGACTACTGGACGCCGATGGCGCTTGTCGCGGCTGTCAACGAAAGTGTCTGGGAACATCTCAAGATGTACTTCTGGCCGGGCCTGCTGTTCACTTTGGTGCAGTATACCTATACAAGGGAATACGCGAACAACTACTGGCTCGGCAAGGTGGTGGCTCTTGGTACCACGCCGGTCGTGATTACTGCGCTGTTTCATGGCTACAACGCATACATTACGTCGACCGGCGCACAGACGTCAGTCGGGCTCATTCTTCTGATCATGTTCCTCGGCGTGCTGGCCGGCCAGCTCTGTAGCTGGCGGATATTGTGCAGTGAGCCGTTCCAGTGGGTTGCACCACGATACGTTGCAGCAGGCTACGGCAGTTTGCTGCTGGCATTTTCATTGTTCACGTTTTTCCCGCCCAAGGTGTTCCTGTTCGAGAACTATCTTTGTTACGAATACACCAATGAGTACGGCATTCTCGATGACTACGAACCCTACCGCATGTTTCGCAAGCCCGAAGAGATGGCTCAGGGTGGCAACAGCATCTGGTATTGTCAGACCGGCGCGACCTCCTAAGCTGCTGAAATAAAAAATAATATTTTGTCCTGTACGCCACCTGAAGTGTGACGTGCAGCACTTTATGTAATAGGGGTGCTTGCTAGAGTAAGGCGCGTTATTGCGGAAAGCCTTACCAGACAATGTCATCCACCAGTATCAGCAGCCTCCCCGCGGAGGTGCCCGAGAGCGTCTGCAAAGCCGTTGAGGCTTTCGGGCAGGGAAAGCTGAGCCTGCTGGAAGTGCGCCAGGCTGTTGCCACGGCACTGGAGAAAAACCCCGTTGTTGCCGAGCCCATCCATGAACTGCTGGATGAGGCACTCAAAAATCGCGCCTTGAGTATTGCCGAGTACGGTGAGCTGGTCAGCGCGGTCGGCGCCGTGGTTTCCGAGAATATTCCCACTGAGTGGTCGGAAGATGCCCACGAGGAGTCGGGCGTATTCCGGGTGGTGGATGAAGGCACGCTGGTGCCTGCTGACCTGAGCGAGTGGCCCGAATTCCAGACCCATGCCGGTAACGAATCGGCCGAGGTCGAGCAGCATACCCGGCCTTACGGTCTGGAGGTTGTCAAAGAGGCCGGCACGGGTCCGGCTGCTGCCAATGAAGACGAGCCGGCAGCATCCGCGGATGCTGCTGACGACATAGTTCCTGCAGGTCCCGGCAGCGTGTTGCGGGAGCGCTTCCGCCTCGAAGAGGAAGTGGCCCGTGGCGCGATGGGCGTGGTTTATCGCGCCACAGATCTGATGAAGCTGGATGCCGGTGCCGCTGATCCGCAGGTGGCAGTCAAGCTGGTCAGCCCCGACATCGCCGGCGATAGTCAGGCACTGCGCTCTTTCCAGAACGAGTTTGTCAGCACCCAGCATCTGTCACACCCGAACATCATCCGCGTGTTCGAACTGGATCGTGACGCTGAACAGTACTTCATCACCATGGAATGGCTGGAAGGTCAGTCGCTGGCATCGTTGCTGGACAACAGCCAGGGCTCGGCACTGCAGCCTACCCAGACCTACGCAATCATCGAACAACTGTGCGATGCGCTCGTCTACGCGCATGAGCACAATGTGGTGCATGCAGATGTCAAGCCGGGCAACGTTTTCCTGCTGGATAGCGGCGAAGTCAAACTGATTGATTTTGGTATAGCGCGCTGTGAAGGAGACCTGGCTGATCAGACCAGCGATGCATCGGGTGACGCCGTTGCGCTGACTCCGGCGTACGCGAGTTGCGAGCGCCTGGAGCAACGCCGGCCATCACCGCAGGATGACCTTTATTCTCTGGCCAGCCTGATATATCGCCTGCTGGCAGGACGCCGTGTGTTCGGTCCGCTGACCGCGCTGGAAGCGGAAGCACAACAAGCTGAAGCAGTGCGAATTGGCAGCATGGATGAGCGTCGCTGGAACGCATTGCTTAAGGCGCTGGCGTTCCGTGCGGAGAACCGCCACGCAAGCGTCAGCGCATTCGTGGATGAATTTGGCCGCCGCGGCCATCCACGCGATGAGATTGCCGGCGATAGTGTTGCAACCGTTGCCGATGAAACCGCACAGATGCCTGTGCTGGATGCTGTGCCCGAGACAGAGACCGAAATTGACCTGCCGGATGACATGGAAGTCGATTTTCCCTTTGATGAAACTGCGGCTGAAGCACCGGAGCCCGAGCTGTCAGGCATATTTGATGCTGCTGCATTGAGCGGCGACAGTGAAGAAATAGTATTGACGTCGGAACCGGAACCGACCCCGCAGCCGATTGACTATCCGCCCAAAGCCGGCGAGGCAACTTCCCGCAAGCTGGTCAGCCCGAAAATTCCGGCGCTTGGTCTGCAGCCTTTGCTTGCACGGATGCGGCAGGCTGGTCCGCGCGCCAAACAGGCCGCAGGCGCTGCACTGTTTGCTGTCATTGCGCTGGTAGTGCTGGTCAGCTGGCCGGAAGGCGATACTGATGTGGCGCCCGCGCGCACTGTGGCAATGCCGGAACTGACGCGGCCTGCACCGGCGTCCATACCCGCACCGGCACCTGCATTGGTGCTGGAACAACAAACTGCTCCGGTCGAGCCTGAGACTGCGCCAATTGACTCTGTGCCGACCACCGAGGCACAGGCTGTTGCTGTAGCAGAGCTGCAGGCGGCTGCCGAACCTGAACAGCCTGCCGCTGCAGCTGAACCGGAAATTGAACCGGAGATTGAGCCCGCACCCGTGCTTGCCGCCGAAATTGCGCCAGAGCCAGCGCCGGCTGCCGAACCCGAACCCGCGGTTGCAGCGGTTGCAGAATCTGCACCGGCAGTTGCACCCGCGCCCGTTGCTGATGCGGTCGATCCTGAGCCGATTGCTGATCCTGAACCAGTCGTCGCAGTGGTGGCGGAACCTGAGCCTGAACCCGAACCTGAACCAGCGGTTGCAGCCGAGCCGGTCGTTGACGCGGTCGAGTCTGCGCTGCCGGAAAGCGCGCCGGAATCCGATCCGGCGATTGAGCCCGCGCCTGAGCCCGAGCAGGAAGAACCGCAACTGCTGATGGCAACCGCGGCCAGCGGTATTGCGACCGTGCCCGCCGCAGCGGAAATAGTCGGCCCGATGCCGGTTTATGTGCCGCCACCGCCGCCCGAATCCGTGGCGCTGTCAGATCTGGAATTCATCAAATACGTTGAGCCACGCTATCCGCGTTCAAGTATTGACCGCCGCTATGAAGGCTGGGTGGATGTCGAATTCCGTGTCGGCGCGGATGGTTTGCCGCAGGATATCAGAGTTGTGGGCAGCAACCTGCCGACCAAATTTGAAGGCACATCAGTTGCCGCAGTCGAAAAGTGGCGTTTCGAGCCGTATCTCCATGAGGGCGAAGTCATCGCCGTCAACAGCGCCGTGCGCTTGCGTTACGCCAACTAAAACAACTATCTTTAGCGCCCCCGCAATGAAACCCTGGCATGTCCGCCGGGGTCAGCCGAGGACGCTGACTTGGATATCGATATAATTCTCGAGCCCGATCTGACTCCGCAGCAGATCAAAGAGCTTGGATTGGCCGCCGAAAAGTTCGGCATCCGCGCGCTGTGGACTTCCAACTATTTCGCGCACTGGGACGGCTTTCTGAGCCTGGCGCCGCTGGCGCTGGAAACTGACCGGATTCTGATGGGCCCGCTGGCGGTAAGTCCCTTCGAAATGCACCCGCTGAAAATTGCCAACTCCCTGCTGACACTGAATGAACTTTCAGGCGGCCGCGCGCAGATCGCAATGGGCGCAGGCGAGGGCAATCTTGAAGCCATGGATCTGCCGAAACCACCAAAAGTGGTGCTGGCGGTTCGCGAGGCCATCGAAATTGTGTGCGCGGCAGGTCAGGGTGGACTGGCCGCGGGTTTTGACGGTGAAATATTTAACGTCAATCTGCCATGTGCCTATCCCTGGCTGACGCAGCCGCCGCCGCGGGTATATGGCACAGCTTACCGTCCGATGATGATGCGCATGGAAGGCCGGGTGGCCGATGGTTGCTTCATTGGCTGCACTCCGCCGGAAGTAATGGCGGCCGCCATGGAGCATGTGCGAACCGGACTGTCGCGCCGTGACGAGCCGGCCGATGATTTCCGCACCAATACTTTCTGGGGCTGGCATATCAAAGCCGATGCCGACGCAGCCTATGCAGAGTCGATTCGTGAATTACCCTGGCGAGCTCGATTGCTCGACCCCGACATGATCAACATGTATCTGAATGATGAAGAAAATGCGATCGTGCAGGAACACAAGCAGGAGTATGTGGACTTTTACTTTGACCCTGCCAAGCCGGTCAAAAGTATTCCCGCAGAGATTTCCCGCAAGCTGGCGGAGGGCCTGACTTCAACGGGCGGGCTTGATGCACTGGATCGCGAAATCGAGCGCTACAAAAAATTTGCCGCAGCCGGGTTAACTGAAGTGGCATTGCGACTGCATGGCGAGCCCATGGACGCACTGAAAATAATTGGCGAGCAGGTTGTGCCGGTGCTTAAAGACTGCTGAGTCTGCCGTCCAGAGGCATCACATCAAAGGCGATACTGATGCGTTGCTGTTCCGATCGGAACGGCAACGTGCCATGCCATAACCAGCTGGGAAAAATCACCAGCCTGCCGACAGCGGGTTCCACCCGGTGTGTCGCCGGTTGCCGGCGGCAAACTACCCGTTCCGGCGGGCGCCCGAATTCCAGCCAGCCGTCCTGATTGCCCTCTGCAGCCATGCTTGGCGGCAATTCCACGTAGTAAACGCCACTAAGCCAGCCGAGCGGATGCATGTGCGGTTGCTGCCGGCCGCCGCTATCCAGCAATGTGCCCCAGGCGCGCAAACACCAGTTGTGTGTAGCAGTTTGCATGACCGGGTGGCCGGCCATTCCTGCCGCGACATAAGTCTCTGCCGCGGCGTTGACCGCGTTGTTGACCATGGCGGAGAACACGCGCAGGGCCGGCGAGGTGTCGAGATTTAGCTCGCCTGTCTGCCAGCCGCCGGTGGTTGCCTTGCTGACCGGATTTTGCAGCAGTGAAGTATCCGCGCGCAGCTCCGTTGCGAGAGCTGCATGAAATGCCGCGGAGTTGCTGAACTCGGCCACCGATGTGGCCGGGCCGACGGGATCGGTGACCTGGATCAGCGCAGCGAAATCCGTCAGTTCACGCGCTTCGTCCTGATGCCCTGCGTTCAGCAGTGCCTGCGCGCGGGCGCCAATTACCAGCCGTTCACCGGGGTGCTCGGCCAGAAAGCCTTCCGCAAGCCGCAGCGCATCAGTGTCCTGTTGCAGGGTGCTCAGGCAAAGCACCAGATCGGCCACCGCACGCGCATTGTGCGGATTCAGTTCTACCGCGCGCAGCAGGTAACGACTCGCTGCATCGTGAGCGCCGCGCCGTTCGCAACATAGCGCAAGATTAACCAGCGTCATGTCATCTGCCGGGCTGACAGCAGTCGCTTCACGAAGTGCTGTTTCAGCCGCGCTGTAGTCTTCGGCGTCAATCAGCACTGCACCGCGTGCGGCCAAGCTGCCGCGCCGACCGCCCGCATGTTCGACTGCTGTATCGGCTTCACGCAGAGCAGCAGCAAATTCCCCGCAGTCGGCCAGTGCTTTGGCAAGGTTACAGCGCACTTCGATTTCTTCAGCGTCCTGTGCCAGCACTTCACGATAGATGTCGGCGGCGGCCCGTAAATGCCCGCGATGCTGCAGCAGGGCGCCGTAATTGGTCAGTGCGTCAATATCATTCGGTGATGCCGCCAGTGCCTCGCGAAACAGCGCATCGGCGCGTTGCAGGTCGCCCGCCAGCATATGCAGCAGTGCGGTTTCCGCCGGATCGGCATGGTCTGCAGGGGTGCTCATAAAATATTTGTAACTCTTAGGTTACATTGCTACAGTGTGCCGCCAGAATAGAGGGTCAGCCATGACACAAGCAACAGCAGAACAGGTCGCGGAATACGCCCAGCCGCTGGTCGAGCGGATGATTGCGGAACTGCACGCCGTGCCTGACGAAACTTTCGCCCATCTGGGTGAAATCAAAAATCTCGCTGGTGATGTCACCGGTTTCGCCCATGTTTATAAGGCTGATCGAGTTCGTCGCCTGTCGCATCTGTCAATCAATATCATGCCGGGCATGCGCTATTTCAATGTGATGGCCTGTACTGCGGATGACATTGACGCGCCACGGTTTATGCATGAAGGAATGATCTCAGTTCACGGCAGTCAGGTTTCGACGGATTTATTTTACAACGTTGACATGGAAACTCATGTCAAAGATATTCTTGCCAGAACGCAGGGCCTTACAGAGATACTGGAAGAGGCTAAGGCAACTGACATCAACTTCCTGCCGTCCCGTCAGGTGCACATGCGTATCTTTGCATCGCCGCATTTTCTGTGCGCCTTTGAAGTGAACGGTGAACAACTGCCGCAGGTTGGGGAGTTTGCTGAGCGCTATTTTTCGGAATGGCTCACCATGCTGCGTGACGCCCGCCAGCTCAACGAACCGGAAGCCAAAGATCGGCGCCAGCGTCGTGTGCATATGTCCAACACTATGGTGGAACTGGATCCTGATCGGCACATGGTGGTGCAGGTCTATGGTGAGGAGACCGTGCAGGCCATCGAAGAAGCCTGCATGTATTAGTCCGCCGCAGCGAATCAAGCGGCGTACAGATAATCGCCGGCAATTTCTTCCGATACGGTCCAGAGCTGCTCGGCCTGCGCATCATCCAGCATACGCGGGTCGGGCATCACCGGGTTGCAGTCGGCGAAGTAGAAGCCGCTGTATCCCGCCAGTGCAGGAGCGGTGGCTACGTATGTCTGTGTGCCGGCGCCGGCTTCCAGGGACTTCATGAAGGTCCAGCCGATGAGCTTGGCGGCCACTAGCTGCCATTTCGGGAAATGCCGCCCGAGGTTGGTGTTGATGACGCCGGGGTGAACGCAGTTTGCCGTAGCATCGGTGCCGGCAAGTTTTTTGGCGAGTTGCCGGGTAAACAGGCCGTTTGCCAGTTTGGACTGGCCGTACATTTTCATGGGCGCATAGTCGCGTTCGCCCGATAGATTATCGAATTCGATACCGGCATCAGGCGCTGCCGAATGACCGCTGCTGCTGAGGACCACGAAGCGTCCCTGGTCAGCGGCAACTGTCTGATCGACCAGGTAGCTGGCCAGTGCAAAGTGACCGATATGGTTTACAAAAAATTGTTTCTCAATGCCGTTGACCTGTTCGAGCTCGGGCAGCGACATGATGCCGGCATTGAGGATGACCATGTCCAGCGGCATACCCATTTCACGTATTGCCATGCCGCACTCTGCCACTGATTGCAGGTCGCTCAGTTCGCAGACTACCGGCGTGGTTTTGCCTGTTACACCGGCACAGGCAGCGGCGGCTTTTTCTTCGGTGCGGGCGGCGCCGATTACATGCACACCGCGCAGTGCCAGTACTCGCATGGTTTCCAGGCCGAGCCCGGAGTTGCAGCCGGTGATCAGCGCAGTCTTGCCGGTCAGGTCGAGGCCTTCCGTGACTTCCATGGCAGTGGAATCGCGACCGAATGGGCCTACCGGCACCCCCGCAGGGCGTTCATCGGGTTGGGCATCAGGGTTGGAACAACCGCCGGCCACAGTGGCCGCAACGGCGGTGGTGCTGCCGGCAATAAACTGGCGGCGATTGATGGGCGCAGGCATGATTCGGGCTCCTCGTGGCGAAGCCCTAGCCTAACACTAAATTCCGCCTGTTCAGTCGAGCTTGAGTTGCTCCACCCAGCCGGATTCGATCAGGTAGCGATGCAGCAGGCGGGTAGGGCCGCTAAACTCAATGTTGTGCAGCGTCACGCTGCTGCAGTCTTCCGGTACCGACACCCAGTCGGGCGCCAGCTCAACCGAGGCAAGATGAGAACGAAAGTCCTGACACGACATCGGCTGCACATAAACGCGCACGGCGTCAGCATAAAGTCGGCCGGTAGCCTCGAGCATACCGCCCGCCGAGTCAACATAGAACTTTTCCGACAGCAACATCGCAAATGTTGATATGCCCATCACAAAGCGCAACGGGAAACGCGAATAGCGGCGTAAATAGTCAGTGAGCTTATAGCTCTGGCGCAGTCGCGTAAGCATTACCCATTCGTCCTGGGCAATAAGTTCGCGCAGGTGCGTCAGGTTTTTATCCTCGTCGCTGCCCATAGCCGCATGTACGCTGCTGATGCTGAACTCGGTTACCTTAAGTGGGTTTTTTTCAAGCTCCGGGACTTCTTCCAGCAACAGCTTTTCCGCTGCGGCGAACGTTTCCGAATCGATGACAGATGAATAGCGGGTTGAAGTGCGCTTGATAATAATGGCGCGTTTGCGCACCACCGCACTGGGCGCAACCTGCCGGCCGTTGCGGTCGAACAGTACGGCCTGGGCAAGCCCGTTGCGGATCATCGCCATGCCGATTTTGGCCGGGTCGACAACCTCATCGAATGCCGGTCCGGTTAAATCGGCGACATCAACTTCTATGCGTCCTTCCGTGAGGCTATCGCCGAGGCCATCCAATCCGTGCACCGGCCCCTCCGGCGCCTTGAAGGCGGCATGGATCAGGTTCACGCCCAGCACACCGACAGCTTCCTGCTGCGCCAGTGCATTGTCGTCTAGCATGTTGATATGCAGGATGATGGTGTTGGGTTCGCCACCAGGTTCCGTTTGAAACCGCAATCCGACCCAGCCATGACACTCGTTGGTGCCGGAAAAATTGCGCGCTGCCACGGTGTTACAGAACGCGAAAAAACGAGTTTCGCTGCCGCGGGTATCGCTGAGGCGACGAATCAGCAGGCTGTATTCCTTGTCGAGCATCGCTTCGACGCGTTCGCGCGACACATAGCGGCTGGATTTGCCATAAATTTCATCGCTGACCAGCATGTCGTAGGCGGACATGGTTTTGGCCACGCTGCCTGCTGCACCGCCCACCCGAAAATACCAGCGCGCGACCTCCTGAGCCGCGCCGATCTCGGCAAAGGTTCCGTAGATCCGGTCATCGATGTTTATGGCAAGAGCTTTTTGGTGGGTATCCAGCGGAGCGGTCGACATAGCGGCGGGTTCGTCCTGAGGGTGCATCAGGCGCAAGGATACGCAATCTGGCTGACTGCGTCTGCACCGCCGGGGCAATTTTTTTGTCAGGTGCTGAACTCCCGCGGCGCCGCCCGTGTCACAATAAATGTGCCGATGTAACTGGGACGGAGAAATGCCATGAATCGCATAATCGTCATTACCGTGCTGGCCGGCCTGACGGCTGCCGGCCCGGCGCTTAGTAAGGATAAATACCCCGATGTCACCGCCGACGGCCTGACGCGGGTAGACAGCAAATACCTGGATGCCGTCTACCGGCTGCCGGAAGCGGATCTGAGCAGTTACACCAAAATCATGATTGCAGAATGTGACGTGTCATTTCGCAAGAACTGGCAGCGTGATCAAAACCGCGATCGCGGACTTGTGGACAAGGTCAAAGCGGATGACATGGAACGGATTCGCAATGACATGGCTGAACGTTTTCGCGAAATCTTTACCAAGGAGCTGCAGGAAAAAGGCGATTTCCGGATTGTCGATTCTGCCGGCGACGATGTGTTGCTGCTGCGGCCGCAGATAGTCGATCTGAATATTTTTGCGCCTGACGTGCGTGCGCCCAACAGCAATCGCTATTACACCACTGAAGCAGGCCGCATGACGCTCAAAATGGATCTGCTGGATGCTGCAAGTGGCACGCTGATCGGCAGGGTGATTGACAAGCGTCGGGCGCGGGAGGATTCGGTGGCACGCATTACCAACAGCGTGACAAACCGTGTGGAAATGGATCGCATCATGCGGCGCTGGGCACGTATATTGCGTGACTCGATCAGCGAGCCGGACTAGATGGCTGAACCCGCGCGGCTCGGGCCGCTGCGTCTGGCGCCCGGGGTCAAAGCCGCCAATGCACTTACTTATCTCTACGCCGCGTTTGCCGGCGTGGCGCTGACCAGTTTTGTCAGCGTCATCATGCCTTATATCCTCAACGTCAATGTCGGCCTGCCCATGGCGGAGCAGGGGCGGGTGGCCGGCGATCTGGTGTTTTACGGCGAACTCGTGCTGATTGTCATGAGCGGCGTGTTCGGTGCCTGGTCCGATCGCTTCGGGCGCCGCGCGGTGCTGATCGCCAGCCTGTTACTGCTGGGTGCCGGCTACGTCACTCTGGGTCTCGCAGGCAGCGTGAACGAGCTGATCGCGGTGCGTCTGTTTATTTCCATTGGTATTGCCGGTGTCGGGGTAATGATTTCTGCCATCCAGGTGGACTATCCGGCGGAACAGTCACGCGGCAAACTGGTCGGCTTCACGGGCATGGCGATTGGCGTGGGCGCCGTTATGGTAGGTGTGCTGTTCACGCGCCTGCCCGACATATACACCGGTGCCGGATACAGCGGAACCGATGCCAGTTTGCTCACCATGCTGACCATGACAGGGATTTGTGTATTTACGGCATTGCTGGCGCGCGCCGGTCTGGTGGGTGGCCGCCCGCCCGAAGTGACCCGTAATCCGTCCACCCGCAAACTGGTTGCCGAAGGTATCAAGGCGGCGCGGCTTAACCCGCTCGTTTTGCTGTCATATCTGTGTGCGTTCGTCGGCCGGGCCGATCTAGTGGTGGTGGGCACGTTCTATTCGCTGTGGCTGACCCAGGCAGGCATCGGCGCGGGCCTCGCCGCTGATGAGGCGGCCAAAACCGCGGGCGGGATGTTTGCGCTGGTTATGACGGCCGCCTTGCTGTGGGCACCTGTCATGGGCTGGCTCAATGACCGGCTGGACCGCACCGTTGTCATGGTCATTGCGCTACTGCTGGCACTGGCAGGCTATTGCGGCATGGGGTTGATCGCTGACCCGCTAAGCAGCCTTATGCTGCCCGCGAGCATATTGCTGGGTATCGGCCAGATCAGCGTAACTCTGGCCAGCCAGACTTTGCTCGGCCAGGAGTCGCCGCCGGAATTACGTGGTGCCGTGGTGGGTACTTTTTCGGTATTCGGCGCCGCGGGTATTCTGTTTGTAACGGTGGTGGGCGGTCGTTTATACGACGCCATAGCTCCGGTTGCGCCGTTTATCATGATCGGCCTGCTGAACGGTTTGCTCGCGTTTTATGGTTGGTGGCTGCACCGCTCAGCGCAGACGCAAGCGGGCATGGGCCGCTAGAATCCCTGCAAGCCGTCGTCCAGCTGCGTGCCGAAAGAGTTCATCGCCATCGCCACCAGCGTGTATTGTCCGACGGTAAACACGATATCCATCATTTGCTGCTCGCTGTAAACCTGCGCCAGCACTGCCCAGGTGTCATCGTCAATGCGTTGCTGCGCATGCAGGTCTTCAGCAGCGCGCAGTAAACCGGCTTCGATCGGTGTCCAGCCCGTTGCCTGCGAACCTGTTTTGCAGCGCTCAATTTCATCTTCCGCTACGCCGGCTTTGGCGCCGATCAGTCGATGCTGCGCCCACTCATACTCAGCCTGGCACAGCCAGGCCGTTCTGAGTATCAGCAGTTCACGTTCACGTGCCGGCAGGGTGGACGTTGGCCCGAGTATATGTGCACTTAGCTGGCCAACGCGCTTCGATGCTTCCGGATGACGTGCCATGGTGCCGGCCAGATTGTAGAAACTACCTTTGCGGTAGGCGCTTTCCAGCCGCTTGCGTTGCTCATCCGTCCACTCATCTTCGCGCAGCGGCGGGATTCTTAAGGTGTCGCTCATGGCTGTCGTCTGTGTGCTCGTTTCAACAAATATGCATGGTATGTTATCAGCCCGCTATACAAGGCGTTGAAAAAAGCATCATGCGCAAACTATTTCTTATCATCGTGTCTACGCTGCTTGTTGCCGGGTTGGCATCTGCCGGCACCGCGCCACTGACACTCGAGGACGTGGCGGCGATCAAGCGGGTTACAGCAGCGCGCATGAGTCCGGCCGGCGACCGCATCGCCTATACCCTGCAGGTGCCGCGCAAATTGTATGAAGACGCGGACGGCCCGGCCTACCATGAATTGCATGTTGCCGGTCTGGACGGCAGCACAACTCCCTATGTGACCGGCGATATTGATATCACCGATTTCGCCTGGTCGGCAGACGGTGAAGCCATTTATTTCCTCGCGCAGCGCGATGAAGAGGCTGATTTCAATTCTTTATATCGCATCGCCCTCACGGGTGGTGAGGCAGAGGAGCTGTTTACGCATGTAAACAGTATCAGCCGGATTTATCCCGGACCGGGCGGCGCAACGCTGGCGTTCACTGCGCCGGATGCGCCACCGGAAAAAAGCAAGGAGCTCGAGGAAAAAGGCTTCAAGGCGCTGATCTATGAGGAGTCGCTGTTGCCGGTTCGTGTGTGGATGCTCGACCTGCAATCGCTGACGGCTGAGGCCCATGAACTGCCAGGATCCGCGTCAGATCTGGTGTGGTCGGCGGACGGCAAGCAATATGCCGTGGCGCTCGCGCCGACGCCGTTCGTGGATGATTCGTTCACTGCCCGTGATATTTATGTGGTGAGCAGCGCGAGCGGCGAGGTCACCGGTCGCGCGGGGTCGGTTGGCAAGCTGGGCGCATTTGCATTGTCGCCAAACGGCAGGCAAATCGCATACGTTGGCAGCGAGGATATTAACGATCCGCGCGAAGGCCGATTATTTGTGGTGCCGGCTGACGGTGGCAAGCGCCGGGAGCTTGTGACGGACTATCAGGGCCATGTGAGCCAGGTGCTATGGGCCGACAACCAGCGGGTGCGCTGGGCAGGTTCGCGCGGCATGTACACCGACTGGGCAACTGCTGCGGTTGCCCGGCCGCGGCCGGCCGGGCCGCCACCGGACTCGGGGCCGATAATTCGGGCTATTCACGGTTACCCCGGGCAGACCAGCGTGGCTGCCATTGTCCACAGTCCGCAGCACCCGGATGAATTGTATTTGCTGCGCGATGGTGCCAAAGCGCTGCGGCTGACCGACTCCAATCCGTGGCTTGCGGACCGCAGCCTCGCGAAGCAAAAAGTCATTCGCTACCCGTCCCGTGATGGTCTGGAACTGGAAGCGGTGCTGCTCGAGCCGGCAGAAGCCGGACCGGATGCGCCACTGATTGTGTATGCGCACGGCGGGCCAGAATCCAACTTCTCGAATGGCTGGATGACCTGGTACAGCGGTCCCGGTCAGGTCTGGGCCGGGCAGGGTTACACAGTGGTGTATCCCAATTACCGGGGCAGCACCGGGCGCGGCGTGGCTTTTACCAAACTGCATCAGGGCAATTACGCTGAAGGTGAATTTAATGATCTGGTTGATGCCAAGCGCTATCTCGTCCGGCAGAGACTTGCAGACCCGGCGCGCACCGGCATCACCGGCGGCTCGTACGGCGGCTATGCGAGCATGTGGAGTGCCAGCGCCCTGAGCGAGGAGTACGCGGCTGCGGTCGCTTTCGTGGGGATATCCAACCAGATATCCAAATTTGGTACCGGCGACATTCCCTACGAAATGTACAACGTCCACTCACGCGCCTGGCCGTGGGACGACTGGATGTGGATGCTGGAACGCAGCCCGGTTTTTCATGCCGGCAAGACCCAGACACCATTGCTGATCATGGCGGGCGACAGGGATCCGCGAGTGCATCCGAGCCAGTCATTGGAAATGTACCGCAATGTCAAACTGCGCACCGAGACGCCGGTGCGACTGGTGTTTTATCCCGGCGAAAAACACGGCAATGAGCACACAGCGGCGCAATACGATTATTCACTGCGCCTGGCACGGTGGATGAATCACTACCTGAAAGGGCCGGGTGGCGAGCCGCCGCCTTACGAGCTGGACCATGCGGCGCGGCTAAAACTGTCTGACAACTGATTTGTCAGGCAGACGAGCTGCCGGCCAGGTTTCTGCAGGTCATCAATGCAGCTTCGCGGTCGGGTATTGTGCCTAATGTTACCGTGAAGTAACATCGGGCTATACTCACAGTAAAGCAACTATATGGCCCCGGATACCACAGCGCTGACGACCACGCGTCGTCAGGCAACTGAAAACAGGATTCTTGACGCTCTTGAGACCGTGTTGATCCGCGATGGCATCAGGCAATTGAGCCTTAACGCTATTGTTGACGAAGCGCAGGTTGGAAAGCCGCTTATATACCGGTATTTCGAGAATTTGCCGGGGCTGCTCACTGCGTGGGTTGAACGCCGCGGACCGCAGCCGTCCGGTCGGGACGAAAACAGCAAGCCGATTGAAAGCGCGTCTCTGGATGAAGATGAGTTTCTTGCTGCGCTTGCGGATCAACTACTGGAGAGTGCCGAGCAGCTGCGAGAGCAGCCGATCCTGCTGGAAATGCTCGCTGAAGAATTGACCGCCAATTCTGAACTTACCGAACCGTTCGCGCAGGCGCGGCGCAGAAGCAGCAAGCAGTTTGTTGCGCAGATGCTGAAAGATTCCCGCTACAGCGAACCCGAAGTGCGCGGCAAAATCATCGTGGTATATGCCGCAATTCACTACCTGGCCATGCGCGCGCGACGCTCACCGAACTTCATGGGGCTCAGGCTGGATACCCGCAAAGGCTGGCAGGAGGCCATGGGCATGGTGCGAGCTCTGGTAGCGCCGTCATGAGTCAGAGAAATATTGTTTTGACGGGCGGTACCCGGGGTATAGGCCTCGGGATGGCCAAAGACTTTCTGCAGCGTGGCCACCGCGTCTGCATTACCGGCCGCAGTCATGGGTCCGTGGAAAAAGGCCTTGAAGAACTGGGTGGGATTAGCAGGGATCGCGTTATGGGCGTGCCGTGCGATGCCGGTAATTTTGATCAGGTGCAGGGTGTCTGGGATCAGGCGGTACAGAAATTCGGGTCGGTCGATATCTGGATAAACAATGCCGGGGTGGCCAATCCGGTATGCGATTTCGAGGAGCTCGAACGCAGTACTTACGAGAATGTCGTAAACACCAACCTGATCGGCGTCATGCATGCCTGCAAAATTGCGTTAACCGGCATGCAGGCTCAGGGGCATGGGCAGATTTACAATTTTGAAGGCTTCGGCAGCGACGGCATGGTCAGTCCCGGGCTCAGTGTTTATGGCTCCACCAAGCGCGCACTGACGTACTTCACTCAGGCTCTGATCAAGGAGAACGCAGGTAAACCTGTCAATGTGGGCTTTTTGAGCCCCGGGATTGTCATTACGGACATGATTCTGCAGGAAGCCGATGAAATGTCTGCGGAGCGCTGGGAGCGCACCAAGCGTACCTACAACATTCTGGGCGATCGCGTGGATACCGTTGCCGAGTGGCTGGTTGAGGCGACTCTGCAAGACTACGGCAACCACGGGTCACGGGTTGCCTGGCTGACGCGCAGGAAGGCAGCCGGGCGGTTTTTCAGTGCTTTTGTGCTCAGACAAAAGCGCGATTTGTTCAGTGAGTTCGAAGTGTAATGAATCAGCCACAACTTAAATCGGAATTACCGCTGGATACGCCGGATATTTATGCAGGTGTTGCCGAAGTGATTCGTCAGATGGGCGAGCGTTTCACAAAGCTCGACGGGCCGCAACCTCACACACTTTTCGATCCGGATGAGCCTGCGCCGCAGTATCTCGGCGAAGAACTTGATGACTGGATGATCGGCTGGGATGCTCTCAAGTGGTATTTTGAAACACCGGAGCGCTTCGCCATGATTGAAGCGATGGACTATCACCCGTCGAACATCCGGGTGCGCTCATTGACAAGTGATCTTGCGCTCGCCACCTGGAACGTGCACGCAGAAATGAAGTTCCGCCGGGGCGCGCCGCTTGGCGAAAAACTGCGTGCCAATGCCGTATTGCGCCTTACAGGTTCAGGCTGGCGGTTTATCTATTATGCGGAAGCGCCGAAGTCCACCATGTCTTACATGCAGGATTTGTATGCCAACATGGCCAGCGAAGAGTTTAAGCAGCGGTTTCCGGCTGCAGACAGGCTGACGGATCTGCCTGATAAAGAATAAGGGGGGGCAGAAATGCGATTAAAAATAGACGGGACGGCAAACATGCGCTGTGTGGTTCTGGCATTGCTGCTATGGCTCGCCAGTTTGCCGGCAGCGGCGCAGGTGAACATGGAGGCCTTTAAGGGCTATTTTCTGGTAGGCCGTTTCGGTGAAGTCTGCACGATGTGCGAGGTGATTGTGCTGTGCGAACCGGGCACGGAGTTGCCCAATGAGGAAGCGGTGCCCAGCGGCGGGGACTTTACTGTTTATCACCTGCAGACGCGCACTTTCTGGTCTCAGGTCTCGACAATCTGGGAGTGGTTCATTTCCAACTTCAGGCAGGATGAACTGGCGTCGCAGGGACATACGCGGCCGGTACACGTCTATACCGTCAATGCTGGCGACTGGTCGCCAATGGAAGTGGTTGAGGCGCGACTGGTGCTGGAGCCGGGCGTGCTCGAGTTCGGCGACTATCACATTGATCGCACCAACCGCGAGTGGCAGGACGCTGCGACCGGAGCTGCGGTCGGCTTTTGCTCGCGATTGCCGTTGTGGGATGCGCTCGACAGTATTGCGGCCAACGCGCCGGGAGGTGAGCAATGAGTTTGGCGGTTCAGGAATTCGAACAGGTCTGGAAGTGGGCCTGGATCAAGGCTCATCCGGTAAGGTTTTCAGGTATTTTGCTGCACCTTGTGCTGCGCACTTTATTTGCGATTTTCTGGCTGGCAGCCGGCATTAACAAAGTTGCTAAAGACTGGCTCACCAGTGACATTCTCAAACAGATGTTTCTCGAGCGTCTGACGGAGATGCCGCCCGATGCATTTGCCTCGCTGTTTCTGGTGAACTTTGCATTGCCACTGTATGTGCTGGTGGCGTGGGTGATTACGCTGGGTGAGATTTACTCGGCAGTCGGGTTATTGCTGGGCGTGACCACTCGTATTGCTGCCGGTGTCAGCATGTTCATACTCGTAGGTCTGGCTATTGGCGGCTACTACGATGCCTCGCTGATCCCATTCTTCCTGCTGAATGCCGCATTCCTGTGGTGGCAGTCCGGTTACTGGCTGGGCATTGACCGCTTTCTGGTGCGGCGATATCCGCATAGCTTCTGGCTGCGCTGAGGAGAGGCCCGCATGAGATGGTTTAAGAGAGATACCGGGGACTGAGCTTTGTCGCTGAGTGAGTTAATCTATTACCTCGCGTTTAGCACCTATATGGTCGGCGCCGCGTGGTCCCTGCGCAGCGACGGCGATATCAGGGCAGTTATCTTATTTACCATCGGCGGCGCTATGGACGCAGGGGTAACCCTGCTGGCCATGTTTGGTCCGGAAGTGTTCGACATGGGCGCAACCGGACGGAATTTTGCGCTTGATATGGGCGTTGTGCTCGGCGTTGCAGTCTGGCTGCTGGTTATCGCTACGTTGCTTACACGCTTTTTCGGCCGCCGATCCATCTTTCATGTGCTAACCGTGGCTACCCAGCTAGTCTGGTTTACTGACTACCTGGCATTTCTGTTCGGGCTGCACGTATACCCGATGGTCTGACGGGCGCGCCTTCTTAGCGCAGGTCTTCAGGCCTGTCCATTGGTTTGGCGACCTCGAAAAAATCGGGGCGCACGGCTTTGCGGTACAGATGTTCAACGTAAGCCAGCGGCGCCAGCGGCGCTTCCGCATAGTGAATGAATTTCCAGCCGTCCGGTTTCCTGCGCATTACCGCGTTGGCACGAAAATTATCGCTGATGGCGGGTCGGTTGCGGATATTCATTTCCAGTTTGTTTTCCCAGATGACTATCGCGATGTCGTCGCTGACCAGCCTGACCCTGAGCCGGTAAGGCTGCATGATGACTTTACCCATCAGCATCCGCACAATGCGCGGCGGATTGAAATAGCTTTCCAGGCCTTCACGCCCAATCAGCCAGCGCGGGCGCTCTTCGCCGAGGTAGGAGGGCGCTTCGTCATCCGGATCCCAGTCGTTGAGAATCAGCTTCCAGTTGCTGTTATTCCAGTTGTCCTGCCAGCGCAGGATAATGGTTTCTATTTCCTGCGCGACTGCAGCCGGCGCGGTGCTTTCCCGATCAATTATTGATTCTGCCTGCAAGGGTTGCAGCAGAAACAATGCTGAAAGCGTGGGAACCAAGATTCGCATGCGCATCACTGTTTCCCTCCGTTCTTGTCTGTACGCCGGGTGGCCTCAATAAAATCGGGACTCGCCTGTTTTCGGTAGAGCCGCTCAAAGTACATGATGGCGGAGTCAGGCGTTTCGGCGTAGTGAATAAATTTCCAGCCCTGAGCGGTGTTGCGAAATACGGCGTTGGCTTTAAAGGTTTCGCCCATGGGTGCCTGAAACCACGGTTTGTAATCGAATTTGACGTACCAGACAGCCAGTGCCAGGTCGTCATCAATTTTTCTGACCCTTATATCGCTGGGTTTATAGCGCATGGCTTCCAGATCTTTTTCGTTGCGGTACTCATAGTGCACCAGCTCGATTTGTTGCATTCCAACCGGATTCAGTTCAGGGACATCTTTGACGGGCACGGTCTGCTTTTTGGCAAAGTAACCGTCGAGCTGCTCCCAGCCAATCAGCCAGTCAGCCTGGTGGGAAAACAGGTAGTAGGGTGCCGGTTCGTTTCTGTCCCACAGCTCCAGCACGGTGCGCCAGTCTTTGGAGCTCCAGCGTGCGGAAAAATCTCGGATAAGACTCTCGACATCCTGCGTTACGGCCGGTGGTGCCGTACTGCCGATGTCGAACTCCGGATAACTCTGGCCCCACGCGGTCGGTGCCAGCAGTCCGGGCAGCAGCGTCAAAACGGCAGCTTTCAGGTGCAAATGCATGTGGCGGTCCCCCCTGCTCTAAAGCTCCACCGGCCAATCCTAAGCTGCTTTTCCGCCCGAATCGCAATTTTTGGCAAAAAATGTTGTTTTTGCCGGAAAAAAGGGTTTATAGTCGCGCCCCCGGTAGAAGGCGCCCTCCTGGCGCCGCGTCGCCGGCCTTAAACGCCGCAACGCTAAATAGCGGCAACTCAGGAGGATCCGTGATTGGAAAACTTCGAGTCGGTCTGCGACTACCTCAAAATCTCGACGCCCGTTAACCCGGTTGTTTGTCACCGGCCGCATGCGGCCGCGCGCAGCGCACGCTGGTTCCTGAAAAATTTTCCGGGCGATGTGCTCTATGCGGTCAAGGCTAACCCGTCCCCGCTGATCCTGGAGACTCTGTACCAGGCTGGCGTGCGACATTTCGATATTGCTTCACTGCGCGAGCTGCAGCTGGTGCACCATTTTCCGGGTGCACGCTTCTATTGCATGAACACCGTCAAGCACCCGGAGCATATCCGGCGCATGTATGCCGAGTTCGGGGTGCGGGATTTTGCGCTCGACTGCCTGGATGAGCTGGACAAGATACTCGCCATGACGAATGCGGCGCGGGATTTGCGTTTGCACGTGCGCATTGCCGTGGATAACAGTGCCAGTGAGCTGCCGCTGGACCACAAATTCGGCGCCCGGCCCGGCGAGGTTGACGAATTGCTGATTCGTGCCCGCACGGTCGCCGCGCAACTCGGCATTTGCTTTCACGTGGGTTCGCAATCCATGGACCCGGCTGCCTATGCCCATGCAATAGAGCGCGCCAACCGCCTGATTAGCCGCACCGGCGTGATTCTTGATTCCCTCGACGTGGGTGGCGGATTTCCGGCTGCGTATCCCGGCCTGCAACCACCACAACTGGATTCCTATGTAAGCGCAATCAGTGACGCGTTTGATGAGTCGCTGACCAGCGAGACCTGCCGCCTCAAGTGCGAGCCGGGTCGCGCGCTGGTTGCGGAATCGGCATCCATGCTGGTCAACGTAACGCTGCGCAAGCAGGGATGGCTGTATCTTAATGACGGTGCGTACGGTAGCCTGTTCGATGCCGCACACGTCGACTTCCCCTTTCCGGTCAAAGCCTGGCGGCAGGGTCAGCCATTGAGCCTGCGACAAATGGCCGATTTTCGGTTTTACGGGCCGACCTGCGACAGCATGGATGCCATTCACCGACCTTATAGTCTGCCGGCTGCAATAATGGCGGGGGACTATATTGAATTCGGTCAGCTTGGCGCATACGGTGACACCATGCGCACCCAATTTAACGGCCTCGGCGACCGTGATGAGGTGGTGGTGCGTGACGAGCCGATGCTCAGCCTGTTTACCGCGCCCGCCGGGCGCCGGCTGGCTGATGTTCGTGGCCCGTTTTAACTGATTTTTGAGTGATCCTTAACCATGGCAAAACCTGACATCGCTATCGATCCCCGTGAAGAGCTGCTCGGTAAAACAGTGCAGCATGTTGATATCACGTCGTTTGACGCCCGGCCCATCATTGATTCTATGGCGGGCATGTCGTTTACGTCGCGTGACCTGGCGAGAGCGGCAGGCATCTACAATGACATGCTGGCTGATCCCGAATGTTCGGTCATCCTGACGATTGCCGGCAGCACATCAGCCGGCGGCTGCATGCAGTTGTATGCCGATCTCATCAAGTACAACATGGTGGATGCGATAGTGGCGACCGGCGCCAGTATCGTGGACATGGACTTTTTTGAGGCACTGGGGTTCAAGCACTACCAGGCTTCGGGCGAGGTGGATGATCGGCGCCTGCGGGACCTCTATATTGATCGCATTTATGACACTTATATAGATGAGCATGATCTGCAGGCCTGCGATGCA
The DNA here is from genome assembly GCA_964350425.1 of uncultured Chromatiaceae bacterium. GTDB lineage: Bacteria > Pseudomonadota > Gammaproteobacteria > Steroidobacterales. The sequence goes on from CAYGKB010000011.1 coordinate 21,173, forward strand.
GCAATCTGCGGGATTGCTGACGGCCTGGAGCCGCGCCCGTATTCGTCACGGGAGTTTATTCGCGAGATGGGCCGCTGGCTGGGCGACAACGGCAAAAAGCCGGAATCACTGGTGCGGCTGGCCTATGAGCACGACGTGCCGGTGTTTTGCCCGGCATTTACGGATTCCAGCGCCGGTTTTGGCCTGGTATTGCATCAGTACAACAATCCCGATGCGCACATCACCATTGATTCGATTCGCGATTTTCGTGAGCTTACCGATATCAAGATAAAGGCCGGACGGACCGGACTGTTGATGATCGGCGGTGGTGTTCCCAAGAATTTTGCCCAGGACACCGTGGTGTGTGCAGAAATTCTGGGCAAGGAAGTCGACATGCACCAATACGCCATACAGATTACGGTTGCTGATGTGCGTGATGGCGCGTGTTCCAGCTCCACCCTGCAGGAAGCCTGCTCGTGGGGCAAGGTTGATACTGTCAGTGAGCAAATGGTTTACGCCGAAGCCACCAGCGTGTTGCCGTTAATGGTTTCCGATGCCTGGCATCGTGGCGCCTGGCGGGAACGACCGCGGCGGCGCTTCGCCAAGCTGTTTGCCTGAATCGCCGGCTGCGCAGCCCGCCATGGCGGATCACATTCCGTTCGACTATATGCCGTCACAGGACGGTTTTCTCGGGCTTGATCCTGAGCAGGCCGGTGCGCCCGATGCGGCGCGCGCGGTGGTGATTCCCTTTGGTCTGGAAGCCAGTGTGTCTTATGGCAGCGGCACGGCCGGTGGACCGGCAGCCATGCTGCAGGCTTCGCATCAGGTCGAGTTGTTCGACGACGAATTGTGGGGCGAAAGCTACGCCGACT
>CAYGKB010000012.1:0-2681 GCA_964350425.1 uncultured Chromatiaceae bacterium
TTATACGCTGTCTTTGCGGGTGGTTAACTGGATAAAGTTTTTTGCCGGTCGCGAACAGATACCGGCAAGCTGGCAGCAGAGCCTGATCAATCAGGCATGGTGGCTGCTGCATAATCTGGAACACCACATACTTGCCAATCACTATTACAAAAACGCCAAGGCGTTGTTGTTTGCCGGGGTATGGTTCAAAGGCGAACGTGGTGCTGAATTTCTGCGGCGCGGTCGGCAGCTTTTCGTTGAGCAGACGCGCGAGCAGGTTCTTGCAGATGGCGGTCACTATGAAAGATCGCCGATGTATCACTGTATCGCGCTGGAGGATTGTCTGGATGTGGTTAACCTGATGCAGGGTTGTCCACAGCTTTTCACTGCTGACGATGCGGCTCTGGTGCGCGATGCAGCCGAGCGTATGCTGCGTTTTATGGAAGACTTGCGAGGGGGCGACGGCAGGATAGCCTTATTTAATGACTCTGCTTTCGGTATAGCACCGGAGCCTGCCGAATTGCTTGCCTATGGCTTGCGTCTGCTGGGTTATGAAGCACAGCCACCGGCTCGCCAGCCGGTGGTGATTCGCTACCCGCAAAGCGGATATTACGGTTACCGCTGTAATGCTGACAGTCTGATAATTGATTGTGGTGCCGGTGGTCCCGACTATCAGCCCGGCCACATGCATTGTGACATGCTCAGTTTTGAACTGTGCATCGACGGCCGTCGGGTGGTGGTCGATTCAGGCGTGCACGGTTACGATGACGACGATACCCGTCACTATTTGCGCAGTACTGCCGCCCACAATACCGTCACCCTGGACGACGCGGAGCAGTCAGAAATCTGGGGCACCTTTCGCGTCGCCCGACGGGCCCGAGCATTGAAACCGCGTGTCGCGGATTTCTGCAAGGACACGCAGATTTTTTCTGGCGGCCACGACGGTTATCGTCGCCTGCCGCAGCGCGCCCGGCATTGGCGAACGGTGCGCAGCGATCTGGCTGGTCGCTGGGAAATTGCGGATGAGGTGCAGGGCCTGGGCGAGGGGACGGTGCGCGCCTTTCTCCATTTCGCGCCCGGTCTTACAGTCCGCCCCGCAGCCGGGCACGGCTTCGAGGTTGCGCAGGGCGACACAGTTGTCGCGCGCATCGTGCCGGACTCGGGTTGCACGGTGGAAGTGATCGAAAGCTATGTGGCTTGTGAGTTTGGCCGGCGGGAAAGTGCCGCAGGGCTTTGTTTGCTGCGTCGTGGCAAGCTGCCGCTGCGGCTGAACTGTCGCATTGAACGAGCAGATTATGCCGAGCGTTGGACATAAGCAGGATTGGCCCGGCAATGTGGTCAGGTGTGACCTGGCAGCTAGTTTGCGGGCGGTTCCGGCTTATAATCTGGCGTTTTGCCGGGTTTTAAGAAGAACCAATAACAGAGAATGGAATGAGCACAGCAAATAACAAGGAAGGCGCCAGCGGGTCATTAAACTGGATCTGGTTACTGCCCGCGATACTGGTGCTTGCTGTCCTGATTTATGCTTATCGCGATGGCCTGGCCCTGATGGTTCAGTGGTGGGAACGGGAAGAATATAACCACGGTTACCTGATTCCGGTGGTCGCCGCGTATCTGCTGCTGCTGCGGGCGGACGCATTTGCCAAAGCAGATGTCAAAGGCAGCTGGAGTGGCCTGATCGTTGTGTTGCTGGCTGCCGGGGGACTGGTTCTCGGCGAGCTCAGTGCCGTCTATACCATCATCCAGTACTCCTTTTTGCTGGCGCTGGTCGGCGTACTGATTATGGCTATTGGCTGGACCGGATTAAGAGTCATATGGGCGCCGGTTTTCTACCTGTTTTTCATGATTCCGCTGCCCAATTTCCTGTACAACAATTTGTCGGCAGAACTGCAGCTTATTTCGTCTGATTTGGGTGTTGCCGTACTTCGTCTGGCAGATATTTCTGTGTTTCTTGAGGGCAACGTCATTGATCTTGGCAACTTCCAGTTGCAGGTCGCCGAAGCCTGCAGCGGCTTGCGCTATTTGTTTCCGCTGACCAGCTTCGGATTTCTGCTGGCATATCTGTATCGCGGCCCGATATGGCAGAAGCTCATCATTTTTCTGTCAACTCTACCGATAACGGTATTCATGAACAGTTTCCGTATCGGCGTCATAGGCATACTGGTTGAGTACTATGGGATAGCCATGGCACGTGGTTTCCTGCATGATTTTGAAGGCTGGATCGTATTCATGGCATGCGTGGGCGTTCTGTTCGCCGAAATGTGGTTGTTCGCGCTGTTTAGCCGCCGCCGCTTCGTTGATGTGTTTGAGGTCGATGCTCCGCCGCTGAGCAGATTTATGGCGTTTTTCCCCCGCCGTGCCTCCTATATTCCCGCGGCGTCCGTAGTCGTCTTTTTTATTGCTGTCAGTATCACGCTGAGCAATTTTCAGGTTCGTGAAGAGGTCGTTCCGCCGCGCGAACAGCTCAGTACCTTCCCACTGGTTCTGGACGACTGGAGAGGCCAGGAGAAGGCGATAGAGCAGGTGTTTCTGGATGAGCTTAAGCTCGATGACTACCTGATGGCCCATTACGGACGCTCGGATGATAATGTACCGATTGAATTTTATGTGGCTTACTATGACTCACAGCGCAAGGGTGCATCGGTGCATTCACCAAGAGCCTGCCTGCCCGGCGGGGGCTGGAAAATTGAAGAGTTTGATCA
>CAYGKB010000012.1:2691-21899 GCA_964350425.1 uncultured Chromatiaceae bacterium
CACCAGATTGATGACATTGGTCCGGAGTCAGCCTCGGTGCGGGTCAACCGCGTGCTTATTGCGTTAGGTACTAATCGCCAGCTGGTTTACTACTGGTTCCAGCAACGTGGCCGCAATCTGACTAACGAATACCTGGTGAAGTGGTTCATTTTCTGGGATTCGCTGACGCAGAATCGTACCGACGGCGCGCTGGTGCGGCTGGTTACGCCGGTTCCCGAGGGGATGGACCTCGCTGAGGCCGACCAGCGCATGGAAAAGTTCCTGCGCAAAGTCGACCCGCTGCTGGCCTATTACGTACCTCGCGGCCTAGAAAACTCATAAGCAATTTAGAAATAACGATAGTAAAGGTTTTGGCTTGACTGGCGGCAGAACAGTTCATCTCATTGCGGCCGCGCGACCGAATTTTATGAAGGTTGCGCCCCTGTATCATGCGCTGGCGGCAGACAGCGATTTTGAGGTAAAGCTGGTTCACACCGGTCAGCACTACGATAAAAATATGTCGCAGGCCTTTTTTGATGATCTTGGCTTGCCGACACCACATTATTACCTTGAGGTTGGCAGCGGTACCCATGCGCAGCAGACCGGCAAGGTTATGATGCGCTATGAAGAGACGGCGATGCATGAGCGTCCGGACGTCACGGTGGTTGTTGGTGATGTCAACTCGACGGCTGCGGTGGCGATGGTTTGTGCCAAGCTGCATATACCCGTGGTGCACCTTGAGGCAGGGCTGCGCAGCGGAGACCGCTCGATGCCTGAAGAAATAAACCGCCTGGTGACTGATGCCATTGCCGATTTGCTCTGGACGCCGTCGCCGGATGGCGACGAAAACCTGCTGCGGGAGGGGGTGCCGCCGGAGCGGATAGTGCGGGTCGGGAATATTATGCTGGACTCTTTCGAACTGCAGCGAGAGCGCATTTCCGCCGACGCTGCGGCCAAGCGGCTGGGGCTGACACAGGGCGAGTACGGTGTGGTTACGCTGCACCGGCCTGCCAACGTGGACGGTTTCGAAGTATTGGATTTGCTGACAGCGCAGTTGACAGCCGCTGCCGAAATGGTGCCGCTGGTATTCCCGGTGCATCCGCGCACCCGCGGATCTTTGCAGCAGCACAAGCTGCTGAACCGGCTTGAAAGCTGTCCCGGCATAATGTTGATAGAACCTTTGGGATATATACAGTTTATGGGTGTGGTGACCGGCGCTATGCTGGTTATTACTGATTCGGGCGGACTGCAGGAAGAAACCACTTATCTGGATATTCCCTGCATCACCCTGCGGCCGAATACAGAGCGGCCCATCACCATTAGTGAGGGAACCAACCGTCTGGCACAGCCCGCCGAGTTATCCGCCAATGTAAAAAAGGTCATTCAGGGTGAATGGCCAGCGGGTCGCAGACCCGAGTACTGGGATGGCAAGACCGCAGCGCGGTGCGTCGCCAGTCTAAAATCTTTTCTCGAGAATGCTTGAAAAACCGTCAGGAAGTTACAGGTCATGAAAATAATGAAATTAATACCAGCCGGAACAACAGAGACTATCCCGGCGGCGCCGGCGCGCTGGTTCCAGCTGCTGGCATTGCTTGCGCTGGTCGCAGTTGCAGGCTGTGAGCCGCCGGAAGAGCGGGTTGCCAACTATGTGGCCAGTGCCGAGCAGCATTTTGACGAAGACAACCTGGTTAAAGCCGAGCTGGATGCCAAGAACGCCCTGCAGATAGAACCGAAGAATGCTGATGCACGGTTTATTCTGGCGCGGATAGCAGGCGCCAAGCAGGAATTTAATGATATGGCGACGAACCTGCGGATCGCTATTGAGACTCGTCCAGACTTTATTGAGGCGAGAATAGAGCTGGGTACGCTCTACAGTCAGGCGGGTGCACTGGAACTTGCCGAAGAGCAGCTGGCTGAGCTGGAAAAGCTCGCTCCCGGGCAGCCGGAAACCCGCATTCTCAAAGCTCGTGTGCTGGGCAGAAAGGGCGAGGCCGAGCAGGCAGCGGTTGAACTTAAAGCGGCATTGAGCGAAGACCCGGACAATATTGTCGCCATGGGGCTGCTGGCAAGTCTGACGTCACTCAGCGACATTGACGAGGCGCTGGTGCTTGTTGATGCAGCAATCAGCAAGGCCGAAGATACCCGCGAATTGCAGCTTCTGAAGATTGGCATGCTCACCAGGTCTCGCCGAGTTGATGCGGCCGAAGAGGCTTACCGATCCCTGATCACCGAGTATCCGGATGTATCTGATTATCGGTTTATGCTGGCAAAGTTTCTTGCGGAAGAGGACAAAATAGAGAAAGTAGAAGCAGTTCTTATGGAGGCTATTGAGCATGATCCCACCAACCAGAGTGCAAAGCTGACCTTGATTCGATTTGTTTCCGGAACGCAGGGTGTCGAGCAGGGAGTTGCCTTACTGGAGGATTTTCTACAGAAAGATCCGGCGGCGAGCGAACTGCGCATGTCGCTGGCAGATCAGTATTTGAGTGAGGGCGAAACCGAGAAAGCCGAGGCGGAATTTCAAAAAATCGCCGATGCCGAGGGCAACGAAGACATCGGGCTGACCGCGAGAACCCGAATCGCCAGTATCCTTATATCGAAGGGAGACCTCGAAGCGGGTTCGGCAATCGTAGAGGAAGTTCTGGCGCGTGATCCGTCGAATGCCTATGCTAACTACTTAAAAGGCCTGATTAATTTTCAGGAAGGAAACTGGAAAGGCGCGGTAGCTGATTTGCGCTCCGCGTTGCGCAGAGAACCCAATAATGCACGTGCTCAGTGGTTGCTGGCGCGTACCCATGCCAGCGCCGGCGACCTTTTGCTTGCCGAAGATGCTTATCGCAAGTTGCTGCGGGATGCGCCGCGAAATGTGCCTGTGTCTCTGGAGCTAGCGCGATTACTTGTAGACCTGGAGAAAAAGGATAGGGCAGCGGAGTTTTTGTATGAGCAAACTGCTCTGATGAACCTCGAGCCACGGCTATCCCGTGCGTTGATCGGTATATTGATTGAGCTCGAACGCTATGACGATGCCTTGGCAGAAGCGGAGCGGTTCAGCGCGACAGAGGGGAATGCAGCAGTTGGCAACTATTTTCGTGGCGGTGTTTTTCAGTCGCAGGGCCAGTTCGATAATGCAGCCGATGCTTTTCGTGCAGCATTGGAGGAACGCCCCGATGCTCGCGAGCCGCTGCAGGGATTCGTGTCATCGCTGGCGGCCCAGGGCAAGCTTGATGAAGCTCGTGACTACCTCAAGAACCTGACCAAGCAGTATCCCGATAATCTGTTCGTGAAGACGTTATTGGGACAGGTTACGGCCGTTGCCGGCGACAAGAGCGCAGCGCGTGAAATATTTGAAACCACGTTAACCGACAAGGCAGATTGGCTGCCGGCTTATGCGGCGCTGGCCAGCCTTGATTCTGACAATCCGGAGGCGCAGATTGATATCTATCAGCGTGGCCTGCAGGCTGCTCCGGGCAATCAGCAGATGGCTTTGCTGCTCGGGTCGGCCTATGAAAGACGGGGCGAGTACGAAAAAGCAATCGCAACCTACGAAGATGCATTGGCAGAAAATCCTGACATGCCGATTGTGGCCAATAATCTCGCTGCGTTGCTTTCGGACTACCGTCAGGATACTGCCAGTCATAACCGCGCGCTGCAGGTGGCTCTCAAGCTGGCGGACTCGAATGAGCCATTGCTGCTGGATACGCTGGGTTGGGTCTATTACCGTCTCGGCGACCATGACAAGGCACAGCGTCTGCTCGAGCAGGCGGTCGAAGGCGAGCCCAATGTGCTGGTTCTCAGGTATCATCTGGGCATGAACTATCTGGCGCAGGATAAACAGCAACTGGCGATAGAGCAGTTGCGCGCAGCCACTAAAGAGTCCGAGGTTGACTATCCGGGTAAAGATATAGCTGAGCGCACTCTGGCCGAGTTGCTGGGAACGAACTAGTGTCGGCCAATCCTGGGGACGCCGGGTCTGCAGCAGATTTGTTGCGGCAACTGGCTGCAGTGGTAGGTGATGAGTACCTGCTCACCGATGACGAGTCGCGCCTGTTTTTTTCCACTGACGTATTTCGCCGGGCTGACGTGCTGGCAGCGGCCGTGGCTCGTCCCGGCACCGTCGAGGAACTCTGCGAGGTAGTGCGGCTTTGCAGTGTGGCCGGCTGCGCGATGGTGGCTCGCGGCGGCGGTGCTTCCTATACCGACGGCTATCTGGCCGTGCGCGAGCCGACGGTATGTATTGACACCGGCAGGCTGAAACGTATCGAGATCAATGCAGATGATATGTATGTCACGGCAGAGGTCGGGGTCACCTGGGAAGAGCTCTATCGCGAACTCAAGCAACAGGGTCTGCGTACGCCTTTCTGGGGGCCATTTTCCGGTCAGGTAGCGACTATAGGTGGGTCTACTTCGTCGCACGCGGTCAACTACGGCTCCGGGCTTTACGGCGTGTCGGCTGAGTCAATTACCGGTATCGACGTGGTACTGGCAGGCGGTGAACTGCTGTCCACGGGTTCCGGCGGTGGCAACAACGTCCCGCCCTTTTTTCGCCATTACGGACCTGACCTGACCGGGTTGTTCACGGGCGATGCCGGTGCGCTGGGTATCAAGGCACGGGTCAGTCTTAGATTAATGCAGCGGCCTGAAGGTTTTGCTGCATGCTCCTTCGGCTTTCCGAATGGCGAGAATGCGCTTAAAGCCATGACCGAAGTGGCCCGACTGGGCATTGTCGCGCAGTGTTTTGGACTGGATCCGCGGCAGCAGAAAACCGCGCTGACACAGATGGAATCCACGGACCCGATTGATGCTGCAAAGTCTGTTATGCGCTCGGCGCGCAATCCGGTTGACGGCCTGATTCAGCTCACCAGAATGGCGCTTGCCGGCCGCAGTTTTCTCAAAAAAGCCAGCTACTCGGCACATTTCTCCGCCGAGGGTGTAACCAGCGCCGAGGCCAGGGCGAAAATCGCCCGGGTCAGGGCCATAGCCGGCAAATACGGCGCCGAAGTGGCCAATTCCATCCCCACCTATTTCAATGCCGAACCCTTTATGCCGCTGACGCCGATACTGGGTCCGGGTGGCGAGCGCTGGAAGCCCACTCATGGCGTGATAGCGTTCTCCAAGGTGCTCAAGCACCATGCCGACTTCGAGGCTCTGCTGGACGAATACCGTGACCGGATGGAGCAACACGGGGTGCAGCTGACTCGCATGCTGATGCCGTTCAGCACTAATGCTTTTATCTATGAGCCCACCTTCCTGTGGCGCGATGCCCGTTCGATCTATCACGAAAAAATGTACCCGCCGGAGCTGCTGTCGGCAAAACCAGTGCATGAAGACAATCCGCAGGGCAGGGCGCTGGTGTTCGAAATCAAGAAGCGTATTCAGCAGATATGCATCGCGAATGGTGCGTGCCACATGCAAATTGGCAAGGACTACCCGTATCTGGAAACGCGCAAGCCGCAGACTGCGCAGTTACTGAAACAGGTCAAAGCAGCGGTTGATCCGGATGGGCTGATGAACCCTGGCGCACTGGGGCTCGATTAGGCTGGTTTTTTTGCTGCGCCGGCGCTAGTTCAGCCGGTCACCGGAAAGGCTCTTGTGCAGGTAGATGTCCTCCCCCGGGTTGCTCCGCAGTGCAGTCTCGGTCTGCAGACTGATACGTATCAGTTCATGCGAAAGCTGCAGAATACGCAGCGTCTCACGATTGGCTTGTCGCGAGGACATCTTGCGGATCGATGCGATTGCCGCCGGTTCGTGCGGCAGCGGCTCGGCCGCATGCATGGCCTGGCGCAGGCGGCGGAATTCCGGTCGCAACTGTTCCGGTAGCTCACTGATGCCAATACCGTCCAGCTCTGTCAGCCAGGCTAGTGCAAGGCGTTTTTTTACCGGTTCGGCACTGACACACAACTTTACGGCGGCAAGAAATCTATCGGTGATCTGACGCATGGCGGGCCCTTTATAATTTTTATTGTTGGCCGATTTTGGACCCCTGCAGGGGCACTAATAATTACGATTATGTAAAATCGTGAGACTAAATCAAGGGCTACCTGAAAGCCTTGCCCCGTATCGCTTTGACGGGTCGGCTTCAGACTATAATAGCGGCCGCTGGCGCTGCTGGTTATGCGCGGGCGTGACCACGGGTACGGGTAATACATGACTGACACTAGCCATACAGCAGGCGATACCGCAGGCTTGGACTTCATTCGCCAGGGCATTGTTGACTGGCTGCGCAAGGCGCCGCCAGACAGCCAGGTCGTGACACGTTTTCCGCCTGAACCAAACGGCTATCTGCATATCGGTCACGCCAAGTCCATTTGCCTGAATTTCGGCATCAGCGAGGAATTTGGCGGTCCGTGCTATTTGCGTTTTGATGATACCAACCCGTTAAAGGAAGACCAGGAATATGCCGATGCCATCATGCGCGATGTGCACTGGCTGGGATTTGATTGGGGCGAACGCCTGACCCATGCGTCGGATTATTACCAGCATTTTTACGATTGCGCTCTGCAACTGATTCATGCCGGCAAGGCCTACGTTGACAGCCTGAACCCTGACGAAATTCGCGCACACCGGGGTACGCTTACCGAGCCTGGCACGGACAGTCCGTATCGCGGCCGTTCAGCAGAAGAAAGCCTGGAGTTGTTTGAAGCGATGCGGGCGGGTGACTTTGCCGACGGCAAACTATGTCTCCGCGCCAGAATTGACATGGCCTCGCCCAATATCAATATGCGTGACCCGATTCTCTATCGTATACGCAAGACCGAGCATCAGCGCACTGGCAGCGACTGGTGCATATATCCCATGTACGATTTCGCTCATCCGATTTCCGATGCCCTTGAAGGCATTACTCATTCGCTATGTACGCTGGAATTCGAAGACCATCGGCCACTGTATGACTGGGTGATCGAAAATCTGGATTTTTCATCGCGGCCAAGGCAAATTGAGTTTTCGCGCCTTAATCTGGCCTATACGGTCACCAGTAAACGCAGGCTGGCGCAACTGGTCGATGACAATATTGTTGCCGGCTGGGACGATCCGCGGATGCCCACGCTAGCAGGCATGCGGCGGCGTGGTTATACACCTGCGGCCATTCGGGATTTTTGCGGCCGGGTGGGCATCACCAAAAAGGAAAACATTATCCAGATGGGGGTGCTGGAGAATTGCGTGCGAGAAGACCTGGGCGAATCGGCGCGCCGCGTCATGGCAGTGCTGGAGCCGCTGAAAATTACGCTGACCAACTGGCCCGGCGACAAAGTCGAAATGCAGGTTGCGCAGAATCATCCCAATAAGCCGGAGATGGGTGAGCGCGAATTGCCGTTGAGTCGAGAAATTTATATTGAGCGCAGCGATTTCATGGAAGACCCGCCACGTAAGTTCTTCCGTCTGCGGCCGGGTGGCGAGGTGCGCCTGCGTTACGGCTACATTATAAAGTGCGAACAGGTTATCAAGGACGCCGCCGGCAATATCACCGAACTGCTGTGTACCTATGATCCGGATACCCGCAGCGGCGGCGATAGTCAGCGTAAGGTCAAGGGCACCATCCATTGGGTAGCGGCTGACAGCTCGCTGCCGGCTGAAGTGCGTCTGTACGATCGTCTGTTCTCAGTGCCTCGCCCCGATGCGGACAGTTCGGGCGCGGATTATCGCGATTTTCTGAATCCCGAATCCCTGCAGGTATTGCATGACTGTCGTGTGGAGGCATCATTGGCAGAGCCGCAAGACGGCGCGGTGCAGTTTGAGCGTACCGGCTATTTCATCACCGACGCGACAGATTCCTCCCCTGACAAACTGGTTTTCAACCGGGTAGTTACACTGCGCGATTCCTGGGCCAAGCTGGAAAAACAACATGCTGCGCAGGGTTAACCCGGCAGCGGTCAGGGCCAGGTCTTGTCCGCTTCCTGTTTGGCTTCGTCGCGAGTCCAGCTGCGTGCCCAGTAAATAAACGGCGTATCAAAGGCTGCGATGGCAACTTTGAAGCCGTACTTCACAGCGCCCAGTTGCAATGCGGTCTCCAGGTCCACCACGCCCCACCAGACCACAAACGAATAGATAAGGGTGTCGGCGGCCTGCGAAGTCATGGTCGACAGGTTGTTGCGTAACCACAGCCAGCGGCCCTTGGTAGCGCGCTTGATGCGATGAAACAGCCACACATCAAGGCTCTGGCTGAGCAAATAGGCGAGCAGGGAGCCGAACACAAAGCGCGGCGTAAAATCGAGGATATTCTCGAATGAGGTTTGAATGCGCTGCGAGAATTCAGCGGTTTCCGGCCGCGTTGACGGCTCGAACAGCAATGCCACGCTGAGCATCAGTACAATAATGCAGCTGACGCCAAAGCCGATCAGCACCGCCTTACCCGCCTCGGCCCGACCGTAACGTTCGCTCATCAGGTCGGTCGCGAAAAAGATACTGGAATAAAAAATAACTCCCAGTGTGGTCTGAAAGCCGAGGATGATGGTGAGCTTGGGGCCCTGCAGATTGGCCAGCAAAATGGATAGCACAATGCAGCCCAGCAGCCCCTCTTTGCCGAACAGGCGGAACATCAGCACTGTTAACCCGAGGTCGAGAAACAGCGTGCAAAGCCAGAGCAGGTCCTGGTGGGCGCTCAGGTAGTTTGCCAGCGTGTCGGGCAGCAAAGTGCGGCCTCGTCAGGCGGTGGCGGTTCCGTGACTCTGCTGCCGGGCGCGTTCGCGACGGTTGCGCAGCCAGCGCGATACATTGGCTTGCAACATCAGCAGTGCTGGTGTCAGCAGCAGGGTCAGAATAGTGGCAAAGGTCAGGCCGCCGGCGATGCCGACCGCCATTTGCCGCCACCACATGGTGCTGGGGCCTCCGGTGTAAATTTCGCGCGCGAATATATCCACGTTCAGTGCCATTGCCATGGGCATAAGCCCCAGAATAGTGGTAACCGTGGTCAGCATTACTGGTCGCATACGTTGCGCACAGGTACGCATGATCGTTTCCCGAGCCGTATCAAAATCGCCGCGCAGATGATTGTAGGTATCAATCAGCACAATGTTGTTGTTCACCACGATGCCCGCCAGCGCTATGGTGCCGATGCCGCTGTTAACCAGACTGAAAGTCTGGCCGGTAACCAGCAATCCCAATAACACACCACCGGTGGAGAATAGCACCGCGGTCAGAATCAGCAGAGCCTGAAAAATACTGTTGAACTGCGTGACCAGTATCATGGCCATCAGCGCCAGCGCCAGGCCGAAAGCCTGAAGCAGAAATCGGCCGGCTTCTGCCTGGTTCTCCGCGCTGCCCTTGACGCGGAACTGCACCGACGGATCAATGTCCAGTTCGGGCACCTTCGCCATCAGTTGTTCCAGCACCGGTGCCACCAGCGTGCCGGGTTCGAGATCGGACTGCACCAGCAGAGTGCGGCGCATGTCGGTGCGCATAATGGTGCGTGTCGCCTCGCCTGCTTCGCGCGTAACAAATGTACTGATCGGCACGCTGCCCTGCTGCGTGGGGACCCGCAAATCGCTTAGCTGATCGAGGCTGCGGTTGTCACGCGGGAACCTGACGCGGATATCAATTTCGGTGTCCGAGTCATCAGGGCGATATTCGCCCACCTTGATGCCGTTAGTGACAAGCTGAATGATGGTGCCCACGAGGCTGACGTCCGCGCCAAAACGCGCCGCTTCTGTCCGGTTGACTTTGAGCTCCCATTCAATCCCGGCCATGGGCGCAGTGTCCTCGGCATTAATCACGCCGGGTATGTCTTCCAGCGCTTCACGCAGACGGGTGGCCGCAACTTTCAGTGCCTCCCGGTCAATCGCCGACAACTCGATATTGATCGGTTTGCCTTCCTGTTCGCCGCCCTGTTGCGTGCGCGTTTCTATCTGTATGCCGCCGATATCCTTGGTGCGTTCGCGAATCTCGGCAAGAATCTCGGCCGCCGGACGCCGGGTGCGCCAGTTGGCGAAGTTTAGTCGTACCGAGCCGATCATATCGGCAGAAGAGCCGCGCCCGGTTTCACCGCTTTTCACATAGGCATAGCGAATGCCTTCTATGCCATAGATGCGTTCTTCTACCTGGCGCACGATGCGGTCTTTTTCCGCTACCGAGAGGTCGCCGCGAGCCCGAATGTCCACTGCAGCCGATGCGGGTTCCACCCTCGGGAACATCTCCAGGCCCTTACCCCAGAAGCCATAGGCGGCATAGAGACCGACCAGGATAAGCACAATAACGCCGAGAGTCGCAGCCGGTCGTGCCAGTACTTTTTTCAATACACTGAGGTAACCGCCGGTGAAACCGCCGATACTGTCGAGATCACCGTTTTCGGCGGCCAGCAGGTCGCGGCGAATCTTTTCGTTAAACAATCCAGGCCTGCCAAAGGTGGAGCCCAGAGTTGGCACGAAAATCAGTGCCATAAGCAGTGACGCCGACAGTATATAAATCAGTGTCAGCGGCATCATGCGCAAAAACTTGCCGGTAAATCCCGGCCACATTATCAATGGCAGGAACGCTGCCAGAGTGGTCGCGGTGGAGGCAATGATCGGCCAGGCCATGCGCTGCGCTGCCTCGGTATAGGCGCGCCGCCGGTGCAGACCCTCGGCCATGCGCCGGTCGGCCAGTTCCGTCACCACAATGGCGCCGTCCACCAGCATGCCGATGGCGATGATCATTGCAAAGTGCACGACCATATTGAGCGTTGAGCCGGTGATATTCAGCATAAAAAACGCAATACAGAATGACCCGGGGATAGCGACGCCCACCAGCAATGCATTCTGAATGCCAAGAATGCCTATCAGCACGATGAACACGAGTGCCACCGCTGTGATGACATTGTTCATCAGCGTGTTCATGTTCTTGCGGATATGAAAGGATTTGTCTGCCGAATAAGTCAGACTGACGCCGGGCGGCCAGGTTTTGGCCGACTGGCTGACGATTTCCTTGACCTCGTCAATGGTATGCAGGGCGTTGGAATGGCCGCGCTTGACGACCTCAAGTGCAACCGCGGGCTGGCCGTTAATCCGGGCGTAGCCCGCCGGGTCTTTAAAGGTGCGGCGCACACTGGCGATATCCTTGAAGCGCACCACGCGCCCCTGGTTGACCTTGATCGGCAGGTCCAGCACGTCTTCGGGGCCCTGGATCACGCCCGGTACCTTAATGGCAAACCGGCCCTGTTCGCCCTGCAGCGAACCGGCGGCTACCAGCCGGTTGTTATTCTGGACAAAATTCAATACGTCATTGGGCGACAGGTTATAGCTTTCCATCAACAGCGGGTCGATGATGACCTCAAGCAGCTCTTCGCGTAGCCCCACAACGTTAACTTCCAGCACGCCCTCCAGGCTCGCAACGTCGTCGCGCAGTTTTTGTGCCAACGCATTCAGCGTTCTTTCCGGCGCATCGCCGCCCAGCAGCATGACCAGCATTGGATTGAAGCGCGAGAACTTCACCTGCATCACGCGCGGTTCTTCCGCAGTTGCAGGCAGCTTGGCGCGGGCCAGATCGACTTTCTCACGCACATCTGCCAGCGCTTTGTCGACATTGGCTTCCGGCTCAAACTCAAGCGTCACCGTGGCGCGGTTCTCGGAGCCGGACGCAACCATCTCCTTGACGCCTTCGACAGTCTGGAGTTCCTGCTCCAGCGGCCGCGCCAGCAATCTTTCGGCGTCTTCGGGCGCCACGCCCTCAAGAAACACTTCCACAAAGATGAACGGAACGTTGACCTCGGGTTCCGATTCCTTGGGAATGGTGTTGTAGGAGACAACACCCGCCGCCATGATAACCGCCAGTGCGATCAGAACGGTGCGGCTGCGACTATTGGCTGCCTCGATAATATTCATCATCGCAATGATTCCGCGGCCAGCGCTGTCTCCGACATCTCTTTTGCGGTGCTGATCTCAACGGCTTGCCCAGGACTCACAAAGCCCTGACCAACGGTAATAACGGTGGCTGTCTCGCCAAGGCCGGAAACCCACACACCGTCACTGGTTGATTTCTCAATGATTACCGGCACGAACCGGGCATGCTGCGACGGATCAACCACCATCACCCCGATTTCACCATCGGCATTGAGTGTCAGCATCGCCGGTGACATCGGGTAAGCCAGCGCTTCGCCGCCTTCCAGCAACATTTCCGCGGTAACGCCGGCCGGCAGCCTGCCATCGGTGTTGTCGATTTCCATTTCGATGGTGAAAGTGCGTGTTTCCAGTTCCGCTACCTGCGAGATATAGCGAATACTGCCAATTACTTCCTGGCCGGTTACCAGCCGCGCGGTGGCTTTGTCGCCAACGCTTATGTTGGCCACTTCCTGCTCTGCCAGCGTGCCGGTGGCAATCAGTGTCAGATTGTCGACAAAAGCAGCCACCTGATCGCCGGAGCGGACGAAATCACCGATTTCAACATCGCGTTCCTGCAGCACACCATCAAACGGTGCACGAATAACACGGTTTTCGAGATCCAGCCGCGCCCGCAGCAGCTCTGCTCGGGCGTTTTCCAGCTTGGCAAGAGTTTCGGCAATCTGTGTCTCCGACACGTAGCCATCAGTCTGCAGGGTCATCTGGCCCTGGTAAGCGGTCTGATGTTCACGCACGCTGGCTTCTGCCTGCTTCACCCGCGCCATGCGGTCGCGCAAATCCAGCGTCAGAATGGCCTGACCCTGCCGCAGCCTCTCGCCACGTCGGGCATTAATAGCCTCGACACGGCCCTCGGTTTCCGCGGCAATCATGATTTCGCGTGCCGGTGCTGTGCGACCGTTTACGCGCACCATACGCACAATCGGTTCTGCTACCAGTGTTTCAACCTGCACCGAAACCGGGCCGCCGGTACTGCTGGCAGATTGCACCTGCGAAGCCTCGTCCTTAAAGTCCGGCTCCGAAAAAAGGATTCCCGTGCTCATCCAGACTGC
Source organism: uncultured Chromatiaceae bacterium (assembly GCA_964350425.1). GTDB lineage: Bacteria > Pseudomonadota > Gammaproteobacteria > Steroidobacterales. The sequence continues at coordinate 15,521 of CAYGKB010000012.1, forward strand.
GAGCAGCGTAAAAACGATGACCGCCAGAATCCATGGCCGGGCCGCTATGGTTGTTTTGATATTCATTAGCCGTTGGCTGCCCATTTGCAGTCAGCGAGTTCTTCACCACTGGCTTTTATTGCGACCTTGTCGGTCAGCATGTGCCGATGCGACTCGATGTACTCGGCAGCCGCGCGCGCCACGACCGCGCCGAATCCTGCCACAAAAGAGGCACCGGCAGACTTGGTATTGTGCCGCTCCTGATGTTCGATGTAGCGCACAGTTTCGCGCAATTGTTCGACATGGTCATCGAGCACTTCCACAAGCCGGTGGTCATCAACCAGCTCAGCGAAATAGATCATCGCGAGAAATTCTGATCGCAGTTTGTGCTGCGGTTCGGTGCTGTTAAGAGCACTGACAAAAGCTTTTTCACCGGCTTCGGTGATGCGATAGACCTTGCGATCAGGTTTGCCGACCTGGGGTATTTCCTCGCACTCGACCAGTCCGTTGGCGGCCAGATCAGCCAGAGCCGGATAGATTGAGCCGTAGCCGGCCGGGAAGAAATGCTTGAAAGAGGTTTCAAACGTCTTTTTGAGATCGTAGCCGCATGCCTCGCGCACGCTGAGCAGACCCAGACACAATGTTTTTACGTCCATATCAGCCAATGAATATTGCTATACAGCAAGTTAATAAATCAGCCTGATATATATCAGGATGAGGGCGATGAATCTTAGAAGATGGGTATGCGCCCATCCACCGACCCGATCGCCCTTGCGGGACCGTGGCGGCCTGAAAAGCCCGTGGAAAATCCAGCAGACAGGCGCTAAGTCACGGAATAACAAAACAATAGTGGTATCGGGCCGAGCTATGGCAGCACTGGGGTAACAGTCTGTAACTTTTTGTAACGGGCAGATATAGGGTCATCCTGCAGCCGTTACTGCGGCTGGCTGCGGGCTCAGGCAGCGCCCTGATGGGTGGACATGCCGATGTCCTGGGTCAGCTCGAAGCGGTCGGTGGTCTGATAGGACTCACTGGCGCGGTTGTCGCGCACGCGGTTGCGGCCTTCTTCTTTGGCCGCATAGCAGGCTGCGTCTGCGGCCTTAAGCATGCTGGTGGCCGTGTGTTCGCCAACCAGGCCGTAGGATACCCCGATACTGGCTTTTACCGCATAGTAGCGGCCTTCGTATTCGATGCGCATGGCTTCAATTTCGCGACGGATTTTTTCCGCTATTTCAAGCGCGCGCGGTTGCGGACAGCCTTCCAGGATAGCCGCAAATTCATCTCCGCCCACCCGCGCAGCGGTGTCATCGCCGCGGGTGTTGCGGCGGATGATTTCACCCACTCCTTTCAGGATAAGATCGCCGGCTGCATGTCCGCCACTGTCGTTGACTTCCTTGAACAGGTCGAGATCAATAAAGATCAGCGAATAGTCGTCATCGGCCCGACGGTAGTCGGCGGTCAGTTTGCGCAGGCGCCGATTAAACTCGCCATGATTGACCAGGTTTACCAGCGAGTCATGGGTGGCACGATGGTGCAGTTCGCGCGTCAGGTCGGCATTCTTAAGCTGCAGGGTCAGCAGGCTGACAACGTTCTTGCGGGCTTCACCGGCGGCGCGAATCAGCGCCAGCAGAAACAGCACCACCAGCATGGCCAGAACCTGGCCGTGTTCGTTGCCCGAAAGCCAGACCTGCACCGCGAATGGTGCCAGCGCGGGCACTACAAAAAACGGAAACGCCTGTGGTACGGGTGCGTAGGCCGACACCGCGCCCGCAGCAATGCCTGCCAGCACCAGTGCAAGATATGCCTGATGCAATACCGATTCCACCGGAAACATAAAGGCCGAAAGGCAGCCCCAGGCTACGCCGGCCAAAAACGTCGCGCCGCAATAGCCACGTTTCCAGCGCACAAACATTTCGGCATTTTTTTCGCCGCGCTGATATTGCTGCTGCATCATCAGGCGCAGCAGGGTGAGCGATGAAAGGGCCCCGAGCCAGAGTATGAGCGCCTCGCTTTGCGCCACCGGCCACAGCAGCACGACAATGACAAAGGCGGTAAAGATACTGCTGGCGAGAGCGGGGGTGAGGTTTTCGAAAGCAATGCGCAGCTGCTCGCCTTCGGTCCAGGCCGGGCCTTCGGCGAGATCGCTCAGTGTCCCCATCTGGGTATCGTCAGCGCGTGTTCTTGGCATGCTGCAGCAAAGCTCCGTTTAGTAGAGCTACTTTGTCATTGCAGCCCGGCGATTACTGTGACGCTGGACACACATTGCCCGCCATCGCGGGCCTGGCGGGCAGGGGGGTTAGCCTTTCTGTGAGCTATTGCTGTCGCGGGAATCGGCTGGTGGGGCGCGGTCGTCGTCAAGTACGATGCGCCATGCCGGCGATTCCAGGTCATCAAACTGGCCGGAACGCACTGCCCAGAAAAATGCCGCCACCGCCAGCGCCAGCAGGATCAGACCTAGCGGAATCAGGATGTAAATGATCTCCATGGGGCGCTACTGAGCCGCTGCTTTACTGCAGCATGCGCTGGTTGGCGCGGCGATTGCAGTGTCGGCCGCGGTGGTCGGCATCGGGTCGGTTTCTGCTGCCGAATGCTGCCGGCTGTTGCCAAGCCGCAGTGCGTTCAGCATGACTACTACGGAGCTTAATGACATGCCCAGCGCCGCCATCCACGGTTCAATGTTGCCGGTAACCGCCAGCGGAACGGCCAGCAGGTTATAGCCCAATGCCCAGCCGAGATTCTGTTTGACCACACGCATGGTTTGACGCGCGAGGGCAAAAGCATTTTCCAGACCGTCCAGCCGGTTACCGAGCCAGACGCAGTCGGCCGAATGCTGGGCGATGGAAGTGCCACTGCCCATGGCAATAGAGACGTCGGCACCGGCCAGTACCGGCGAGTCGTTGATACCGTCACCGACGGCTGCGACCTTGTGCTGTTGCGCCTGCAGTTCACGCACGAGCTGCAGTTTATCCTCGGGCAACATGCCGGCCTGCCAGTCAACATCGCCGAGTTCGGCGGCGAGCGCAGCGACCGGGCCGGGTTGGTCGCCGCTGGCAATAATTGCCTCGATCCCGCTGAATTTGAGCGCCGCAATCATGGCGGCGGCGCCGGCGCGCAGGTTCTCATTGATATCAAAGCACGCCAGCAGGCCCTGCTGGTCAGCCAGGTATATCCGCCGACTCTCGGTGTCGGTTACCAGGCCGAATTCGTCGCCGGTACCCCAATCCTCGCAGACAAAGCGCAGATTGCCGATTCGATAGGTATGCCCGTCTATGCTGCCTTGCAGGCCGCCACCGGCGGTTGCTTTTACCTGCGTGGCGGTGAGGGCTGGGCCGGGGGTGCGAAAAGCTCGCGCGATCGGATGCGCCGAACCGGCCTCTAAGGCCGCAGCAAGTTTCAGCGCGTCGGCTGCGCTAATACCGCTGCGGGTTGCGATGCTGCCAATATGCAGGTTGTTGTCGGTGAGCGTGCCGGTCTTGTCCAGAACGATGCGATCAATGCCCGCCAGGCGTTGCAGGGATCCGGCACGGCGCACCAGAAAGCCATCGCGTGCCAGCCTGCTGGTGGCGACGGTAAAGGCGGCCGGCGTGGCCAGCGCCAGGGCGCAAGGACAGGTAACCACCAGCACGCTTAAAACCACTGAAAAAACCCGGTCGGCATCCAGTTGCCACCAAATCAGTGCCGTCAGGGTGGCCACGACAATGACTGCACTGACGAACACCGAGGCGATGCGATCGGTCAGTTCCACCATTTGCGGGCGGTCGCGCCCGGCCTGGGTCACCAGTCGGCCAATCTGTGCCAGCACGGTGTCGGGACCGGTTTTTTGTACACGGATTTCGGCACTGTCGCCGGTATTTACGGTGCCTGCAATGACGCTATCGCCGCGCTGCCGGGTTACCGGTACGGATTCCCCGGTAAGCATGGATTCGTCGACACGCGCGTTCGCCGCGCAAAGCACGCCGTCGGCGGGGAAGGCCACCCCGGCCGGCACGCGCACGCGGTCGCCGGTTTCCAGTTCCATGACCCCGACTTCCTCCTGACCGTCACTGGTCAGACGCAAGGCGGTACAGGGTAGTTGCTGGGCCAGCGCATGAGTCAGGTCCAGTGCACGATAGCGGCCGGCCGCCTCGAGATAGCGCGTACCGGATAAAAAGAACACGAACATGGTGGCGGAATCGAAATAAACTTCGCCACCGTTAGTCCAGGTATTCCAGACACTCGCCAGCCAGGCGCCGCCTATTGCCAGTGCGACCGGCAGATCCATGCCCGGATGCCGGGTTTGCAGACTGCGCCAGGCGCCCTGGAAAAACGGCGCTCCGGAATAAAACACGATGGGCGTGGCTACCAGCAGGCTGATCAGGCGCAGAAAATATTCGATTTCCGGATCCATGCCCTGAAAGGCGCCGGCATACATGGCAACTGCATAACTGGTCACCTGCATCATGCCGAGTCCCGCCACCAGCAGGCGACGCAGCGCGACGCGGCGATTCTGTTCGGCGGCATCCTGGGTGGCTTTGTCCGTAAACGGCATCGGCCGGAACTTCAGTTCGCTGATGGCGCGCAATAAATCGACGAGCCGAACCTTGTCAGGGTCCCAGCGCAGTTCCGCGCGGGTTGTCACCGGGTTGACTTCAATAGAAATCACGCCATCCATTCGGTTTAGCGTGGTCTCTATGGACCAGGTGCAGGCGGCGCAGGTTACGCCATGCACCAGCAAATCGGCTATCAGGCTGCCATCATCTGCCGTGCGCACGAACTCGCGCATCACCGCGGGACGTTCAAAGACCTCCCAGTTTTGCTGTGGCTGCAACGCGTCGACTGTGGCCGACTCAGCCATGTTATTCCTGCGCCTCGGCAGGCGCCGCGACCGGTGTCGGTTTACGTTCGATAAGTTCGGGAGGGTTGGCGGCAGCCAGAATCAGCAGGATGAAACTGGAAACAATGGTAAAAGCCAGCACACCCAGCACAATCCATACTGTCGGCTGGCGATGCCAGGCGTTGTCTGTTGCGATGTCGTCCGGTCGACTATTCATGTTGATCTCTGATCGCTATGTGCTGCTATTCCAGCGGCAAAAAGAAACGCGATTTGGATTGCGCCGTAATATCCGGTGCGTTTGCCGATTCCACGGTAAAGCTGATCGGATGGCCGCCGCCGTCCGCCTGTTCGGGATCGGCTTCAACCCGTGCTGCGATTACAGTCAGTTCTCCCGCTTTGGCCGTGAAAGTAGCTGTGGATTCGTCAACGCTAAGCCCGGGCAATCCGGACACTTCGAGCCGAATCAGGTGGTCGCGGTCACTCTTGTTGGTTAGCTTCAGAGTGTAGACGTTTTCAATGCGCCCGTCCGCCAGTTCGCGATACAGGGCATTGCGATCACGCAGCACATCGAGACGCAGTTCCTGCCGGTTTGACAGGGCGCCGGCGAGACCAACCAGCAGCAGCACCAGCAAAGTACCGTAAATTATCGTGCGCGGACGCAGTATGCGGGTTTTTTTGTTTTCCAGTGCGTTTTCAGTGGTGTAGCGTATCAGCCCGCGCGGGTAGCCCATTTTGTCCATGACTCCGTCGCAGGCATCGACACACGCCGCGCAGGCGATGCACTCGTATTGCAGGCCTTCCCGGATATCGATGCCGGTAGGGCAGACCTGCACGCATAAGGTGCAGTCTATGCAGTCGCCCAGGTTGCGCTCGCCCTTGCCGTTTTTGCGACTGCGACTGCCGCGGGGTTCGCCGCGCGCTGCATCGTAGGAAACAATAAGGCTGTCGCGGTCGAACATGGCGCTCTGGAAGCGCGCATAAGGGCACATGTACTTGCAGACCTGCTCGCGCATGAAACCGGCGTTGCCATAGGTCGCGAAACTGTAGAACAGAATCCAGAAGGTCTCCCAGCCGCCGGTGGTGAAAGTTGCCACCTTGGGCGCCAGTTCCCGCACTGGCGTGAAATAGCCGACAAAAATAAACCCGGTCCACAAGGCAAAGCTGATCCAGAGAAACTGTTTGGCGCCTTTGCGCAAAATCTTTTCACTGTTCCAGGGTGCCTTGTCGAGCTTAATGCGTTTTGAACGCTTGCCTTCGGTTAACCGTTCCATCCACACAAAGGCGTTGGTCCACACGGTCTGCGGGCACGCATATCCGCACCAGATTCGTCCGGCCAGTGCGGTAAAAAAGAATAACGCGACGCCGGCAATAATCAGCAGCCAGGCCATGTAGACGAAATCCTGCGGCCAGAAAGTCAGGCCAAAGATGTAAAAGCGCCGCGCCGGCAGGTCGAACAGCACAGCCTGGCGGTCATCCCAGGTGATCCAGGGCAGGACGTAATAGATGGCAAGCAGCAAGAAAGTGCTGCCGCTGCGGAATTTGTCAAACAAGCCGTCAACTTCGCGCGCGTGAATCTTCGCCGCGGAG